>NZ_JBYSYA010000003.1:0-1272 GCF_058782785.1 Cupriavidus sp. FW306-01-F10A | reverse complement strand
CGATCGAGACACACTCGTTATAGGGTCAAGCGAACAAGTGCATGTGGTGGATGCCTTGGCGATCACAGGCGATGAAGGACGCGGTAGCCTGCGAAAAGCTTCGGGGAGCTGGCAAACAAGCTTTGATCCGGAGATGTCCGAATGGGGAAACCCGGCCCGAATGGGTCATCCCACACTGAATTCATAGGTGTGGGAAGCGAACGCGGCGAACTGAAACATCTAAGTAGCTGCAGGAACAGAAATCAACCGAGATTCCCAAAGTAGTGGCGAACGAAATGGGAAGAGCCTTGTACTCTTTAGCAGTGGTGTTAGCAGAACGGGATGGAAAGCCCGGCCATAGCAGGTGATAGCCCTGTATGCGAAAACACGATTGTGGAACTAGGTGTACGACAAGTAGGGCGGGACACGTGAAATCCTGTCTGAAGATGGGGGGACCATCCTCCAAGGCTAAATACTCGTGATCGACCGATAGTGAACCAGTACCGTGAGGGAAAGGCGAAAAGAACCCCGGGAGGGGAGTGAAATAGATCCTGAAACCGCATGCATACAAACAGTCGGAGCCTGGAAACGGGTGACGGCGTACCTTTTGTATAATGGGTCAGCGACTTACATTCAGTGGCAAGCTTAACCGATTAGGGAAGGCGTAGCGAAAGCGAGTCCGAACAGGGCGTTGAGTCGCTGGGTGTAGACCCGAAACCAGATGATCTATCCATGGCCAGGTTGAAGGTGCGGTAACACGTACTGGAGGACCGAACCCACTAACGTTGAAAAGTTAGGGGATGAGCTGTGGATAGGGGTGAAAGGCTAAACAAATCTGGAAATAGCTGGTTCTCTCCGAAAACTATTTAGGTAGTGCCTCGTGTCTCACCTTCGGGGGTAGAGCACTGTCATGGTTGGGGGGTCTATTGCTGATTACCCCGCCATAGCAAACTCCGAATACCGAAGAGTGCAATCACGGGAGACAGACATCGGGTGCTAACGTCCGGTGTCAAGAGGGAAACAACCCAGACCGCCAGCTAAGGTCCCCAAATATAGCTAAGTGGGAAACGAAGTGGGAAGGCTAAAACAGTCAGGAGGTTGGCTTAGAAGCAGCCACCCTTTAAAGAAAGCGTAATAGCTCACTGATCGAGTCGTCCTGCGCGGAAGATGTAACGGGGCTAAGCTATATACCGAAGCTGCGGACGCACAGCAATGTGCGTGGTAGGAGAGCGTTCTGTAAGCCTGTGAAGGTGTCTTGTAAAGGATGCTGGAGGTATCAGAAGTGCGAATGCT
>NZ_JBYSYA010000039.1:0-37787 GCF_058782785.1 Cupriavidus sp. FW306-01-F10A | reverse complement strand
GAGAACTTGACCTGCGCGCATCATGATGCGCGCAGGTCACGTGTCACCTATGTCTCCGAACACCTGTTACCCATGTCCCCGGTCTGTACAAGCGGGAGAGGGGAGGAACAGCACGCATCAGGCCGCGCGCTGCGCCGTCTCCGGATGGCGGAACTGCTCCAGCAGCTTGGCCCAGCGCCCACGCACTGCCTTCAGGTTGTTTTCCTTCACATGCCCGAAGCCACGGATATCGTCCGGCAGGTTGGCCAGGGTCACCGCGGTGTCGTAGTTGGCGGCATTGAGGCCCGCCACCAGTTCATCCAGCAAGGCACGGTACTCGCCGATCAGCGCGCGCTCGCTGCGGCGCTCCTCGGTCTTGCCGAAGATGTCGAAGGCACCGCCGCGCAGGCCCTTCAGCTTGGCCAGCACGCGGAACAGCTTCATCGTCGACGGCCCAAACTTGCGCTTGACCAGGTGGCCCTTGTCATCGCGCTTTGAGGTCATCGGCGGTGCCAGCCAGAAGTTGAGCTGGTAGTCCTTGCCCGGCTCGCCTTCGAACTGCGCACGCAGCTTGTCGAGGAAGACAGGGTCGGTGTAAAGCCGCGCCACCTCGTACTCGTCCTTGTACGCCATCAGCTTGGCCAGGTTGCGCGCCGCGGCCTCGGTCAGCGGCAGCGCCTTGCCGCTGCCAGCCAGCGTGCTCTCGGCCGCGCGCACGCGGTCGATGGCTTCGCGGTAGGTGCGCGCGTACGCGGCATCCTGGTAGGCCATCAGGTGTTCCATGCGCCGGGCGATCAGCTTCTCCAGCATCGCGCCGCTCGAAGTCGGCAGCTTGACCACTTCCGCGCCTTCCGCGGTGTTCTTCAGCTTGCCGGTCAGCGACAGCACGTGCTCGGGGTCGTGCGCCATATGGCGGCCCCAGTCGAACGCGGCCTTGTTCTTCTCGACGGCGACGCCGTTGAGTTCGATGGCGCGCTCCAGTGCCTGCAGCGTCAGCGGGATCCAGCCCTTCTGCCAGGCGTAGCCCAGCACCAGCGGGTTGGTGTAGATCGCGTCGCCCAGCAGCGCGACGGCGAGACCCGAGGCGTTGATGAACTCGCACTTCTCGCCCACCGCGGTGCGCACGTCCTGCTCGGCCGACAGGCCGGGGAACTGCCACTTCGGGTTCTTGATGAAGTCGGCGGTCGGCGTCTGCGCCGTGTTGACCACGGCGCGGGTGCGGCCGGCCTGGGTCTTGGAGATGACTTCGTCGGTGGCCGACACGATCGCATCGCAGCCGATCACCAGGTCCGCCTCGCCCATGGCGATACGGGTGGCGTGCAGGTCGTCCGGGCGCGCGGCCAGCTGCACGTGCGACAGCACCGCGCCGCCTTTCTGCGCCAGGCCCGCCATGTCGAGCACGGTGACGCCCTTGTTCTCCAGGTGCGCGGCCATGCCGAGCAGGCCGCCGATGGTCACCACGCCGGTCCCGCCCACGCCGGTCACCAGGATGCCGTAGGCGCGGCGGATCGGCGGCAGTTCCGGCTCAGGCAGCGCGGGCAGGGTGTCCATCGACACGCCGTGCTGCTCGGGCTTGCGCACCTGCGCGCCTTCGGCCGTGACAAAGCTCGGGCAGAAGCCGTTCACGCACGAGAAGTCCTTGTTGCACGACGACTGGTTGATCTGGCGCTTGGTGCCGAAATCCGTTTCCAGCGGTTCCACCGACAGGCAGTTGGACTTGACCGAGCAGTCGCCGCAGCCTTCGCACACCGCGTCGTTGATAAAGGCGCGGCGTTGCGGATCCTCCATCGTGCCGCGCTTGCGGCGGCGGCGCTTCTCGGTGGCGCAGGTCTGGTCGTAGATCAGGATGGAGCAGCCCGGCACCTCGCGCAGCTCACGCTGCACGCTGTCGAGCTGATCGCGGTGATAGATGGCGATGCCTTCGGGCAGCTTGATTGCGCCGTTGTACTTCTCCGGCTGGTCGCTGACGATGACGATCTTCTTCGCGCCTTCGCTGTGCACCTGCCACGCGATGTCCCGCACCGACAGCTGGCCGTCCACCGGCTGGCCGCCGGTCATCGCCACCGCATCGTTGTACAGGATCTTGTAGGTGATGTTGACGTTGGCCGCGATCGACGCGCGGATTGCCAGCAGCCCGGAGTGGAAGTAGGTGCCGTCGCCCAGGTTGGCGAACACGTGCTTGTCGCCCGCGAACGGCGCCTGGCCGATCCAGGCCACGCCTTCGCCGCCCATCTGGCTGAAGGTGCTGGTATTACGGTCCATCCACACCGTCATGTAGTGGCAGCCAATGCCGGCCAGCGCGCGCGAGCCTTCGGGCACATTGGTCGAGGTGTTGTGCGGGCAGCCCGAGCAGAACCACGGCTTGCGCTCGGCGGTCACGCGCGGCGTGGCCAACGCCTTTTCCTTGGCCTCGATGATGGCCAGGCGCGCAGTGATGCGCGCGCGCACGTCGATCGGCAGCTCGAACTTGTCCAGCCGCGTGGCGATGGCCTTGGCGATGATCGCCGGGGACAGCTCATAGTGCGCCGGCAGCAGCCAGTTGCTTTGCGGGATCGACCATTCGCCGCCCGCATTGTCCTTTTCGTCGAACTTGCCGTAGACCTTGGGGCGCACGTCGTCGCGCCAGTTGTACAGCTCTTCCTTGAGCGCGTACTCCATGATCTGGCGCTTCTCTTCGACCACCAGGATTTCCTGCAGGCCTTCGGCAAAGGCGCGCGCACCGTGCGCCTCCAGCGGCCACACGCAGCCGACCTTGTACAGGCGGATGCCGATCTGCGAGCAGGTGGCATCGTCCAGGCCCAGGTCGGCCAGCGCCTGGCGCGTGTCCAGGTAAGCCTTGCCGCCGGTCATGATGCCGAAGCGCGCGTGCGGCGAATCGATCTCGATGCGGTCGATCTTGTTGGCGCGCACATAGGCCAGGCCCGCATACCACTTGTAGTCGAGCAGGCGCGCTTCCTGTTCCAGCGGCGGGTCCGGCCAGCGGATGTTCAGGCCGCCCGGCGGCATGATGAAGTCGTCGGGCAGCACGATCTGCACGCGGTGCGGATCCAGCTCCACCGAGGCCGACGATTCCACCACGTCGGTCACGCACTTCATCGCCACCCATAGTCCGGAGTAGCGGCTCATGGCCCAGCCGTGCAGGCCGTAGTCCAGGTACTCCTGCACGTTCGACGGGTACAGCACCGGCAGGCCACAGGCCTTGAAGATGTGCTCGGACTGGTGCGCCAGCGTCGAGGACTTGGCCGAGTGGTCGTCACCGGCCAGCACCAGCACGCCGCCGTGCTTCGACGATCCCGCCGAGTTCGCGTGCTTGAACACGTCCCCGGTACGGTCCACGCCCGGCCCCTTGCCGTACCACATGCCGAACACGCCATCGAACTTGGCGTCCGGGTACATGTTCACCTGCTGCGACCCCCATACCGAGGTCGCGGCCAGGTCCTCATTGAGGCCGGCCTGGAACACGATGTGGTGCGCGGCGAGGTGCTTCTTGGCCTTCCACAGTGACAGGTCCAGCGCGCCCAGCGGCGAGCCCCGGTAGCCGGAGATAAAGCCGGCGGTGTTCAGCCCGGCGGCGCGGTCGCGCTCCTGCTGCAGCATCGGCAGGCGTACCAGGGCCTGCGTGCCGCTGATATAGATGCGGCCACGCTCCAGCGTGTATTTGTCTTCGAGGGAAACGTTTTCGAGCGCGCGGCGGATGGCGTCGCTGACCGGGGAGGTCAGGGGGGCATTCATAGGTGCTCCTCTATGGGCGTGCTGTCGGGATCACCGACACCTACAGTTGTGGGCGACCGCCTCATGACCTCTTGTGAAGGTGTTGGACGGTCGTGTCTCTGCGCGGCATGGTAGCACCGCCACAAAATCGGCGGTACCTTGCAATGCAGCACAAAGCGTGCCCGCCGCGCCCGTGATTTCCCGTATGGACAGGGGTTCGCGTGTACACTGCGTTGCATCGAGATGGCCCGTGCCGCTGCCGGGCTGCCTGCGATGCGCCACATCTGCACAGCCAGCCTGGTGCAACCTGATTTCCGATTGCCGTCCTGATGCACGCACGGGACGGGCAAACCAGTGACTACCTGAACATGACCAATTCCCCCCGCCAGGGCACCGCGACCCTGGCCGTGCTGATCGATGCCGACAACGCGGCGCCCGCCATTGTCGAGGGCCTGCTGGCCGAGGTCGCCAAGTACGGCGTGGCCGCCGTCAAGCGCATCTATGGCGACTGGACCCGGCCCAACCTGGCCGGCTGGAAGGAGCGGCTGTTGTCGCACTCGATCCAGCCGATCCAGCAGTTCCGCTACACCGTGGGCAAGAACGCCACCGACAGCGCCATGATCATCGACGCCATGGACCTGCTGTACACCGGGCGCTTCGACGGCTTCTGCATCGTCTCCAGCGACAGCGACTTCACCCGGCTGGCCTCGCGCATCCGCGAGCAGGGGCTGACCGTCTATGGCTTCGGCGAACGCAAGACCCCCAAGCCCTTTGTCACCGCCTGCGACAAGTTCATCTACTCCGACGTGCTGCGCGCCGACGCGGATACGGAAGGGGCCGAAGGCGTCGACGGGGCTGCCGCGCCCACGCGCAAGCGCAGCACCGGCGAGCTGCGCCAGGACTCGCGCCTGGTGCGCCTGCTGCAGAGTGCGGCGCAGGCGGTGTCGGACGAGGACGGCTGGCTGACGCTGGGCAGCATGGGCAACCACATCGCCAAGCAGGCGCCGGAATTCGACTCGCGCAACTACGGGTACGGCAAGCTTTCGGAGCTGGTGCAGGCCACCGGCCTGTTCGAGGTCGAGACCCGCAACGGCGGCAACAACAAGACCATCTGGGTGCGCCTGAAGAAGCGCGCCAAGGGCGGTGGCGAGGGCGATGGCCGCGGCCAGCAGCAGTCGCAGCACCAGCCGCAACAGCAACAGCAGCAGCGTCCGGCGCCGCCTGAAGCACGCCGCCAGCCGGCACCGGCGCCCGTGCCCGCGGATCCGCCTGCGCCCGTCGTGGCCCAGCCAGAGGCGGCGCCCGAGCCGGTGCCAGTGCGCGAACCCGAGATCGAGCTTTCCGTCGTCGCCGCCGAAGTGGTCGAGCCGGAACCGATGGCCGAGCCAGTGGCGGAGGCAGCGCCGCAGGCTGAGTCCAAGGCCCGCCCCGCACGCAAGCGCGCCACGCGCCGCCCTGACGTGACGCTGAGCGAAACCCCGTGGCCAATCGACCAGTCGATCTTTGCCGCGCCGGGCACGACGGTGCTGTCGGCGCAGGTTGAAGCGCAGCCAGAGGCCCAGCACCAGCCGGAGGCAGCCGCTGCCGAGGCGGCGCCCGCCCGGGCACCGGCCAGGAAGACGCGCAAGCGCCCGGCCAAGAAAGCGGAGTGATGTGGCTGGCCGGCGCAATGCCGGCCTTACCCGCCAAAGAAAACGCCGGCTTCGCGCCGGCGTTTTCTTTGGCAGAGGTCCTTACCGCACCAGCTGGTTGATCTCGATGATCGGCATCAGCACTGCCAGCACGATCAGCAGCACCACCACGCCCATGGTCAGGATCAGCAGCGGCTCCAGCAGGCTGGTCAGGAACAGCGTGCGGCGTTCCAGTTCCTGCGCCTCGCCCTGCGCGGCGCGGTCCAGCATCACCGGCAGGTTGCCGGTGGCCTCGCCGGAGCGGATCAGGTGCACCAGCACCGGCGGGAACTGGTTCTGCGCCGCCAGCGCGCGCGCCAGCGAGGCGCCTTCGCGCACGCGCGTGTTGGCGTCTTCCACGTTGGCGCGCAGCGCCTCGTTGGTCAGCGTCTCGCCCGCCGCCTGCAGGCTGCGCAGGATCGGCACGCCGGCCGACACCAGGATCGCCAGCGTGCCGGCGAACCGCGCGGTGTTGTAGCCGCGGATCAGCTTGCCCAGCAGCGGCGCGGTCAGCAGCCAGCGGTGCCATTCCAGCCGCACCGCGGGCTGCTTCAGCACGCGGCGGATCGTGAACGCTGCCGCCGCCAGCACCGCCAGCGCTGCCCACCACCAATTCCGCACGAAGTCCGACAGCGCCAGCATGATGATGGTCAGCATCGGCAGCTTCTGCTTGGTATTGGCGAACACGCTCACCACCTGCGGCACCACGTACGACAGCAGGAAGATCACGATGGCGAACGCCACCACCGTGACGATGGCGGGGTAGGTGAAGGCCAGCCGGATCTTGGAGGTCAGGGTGTTGCGTGACTCGATATAGCCCGCCAGCCGCTCCAGCACCAGTCCCAGGTGGCCGGAGTGCTCGCCGGCCGAGACCAGCGCACGGTAGATGTCGGGGAAGTCGCGCGGATGCTGGGCCAGCGCCACCGACAGCGAGCTGCCGCCCATCACCTCGGCGCGGATGCCGGCCAGCAGCTCGTGCACATAGGCGCGCTCGGCCTGGTCGGCCAGTGCCCCCAGCGCCTCGTCCAGCGGCAGCCCGGCCACGATCAGGCTGGCCAGCTGGCGCGTGAACAGCGCCTGTTCCTGCGTCGACAGCTTGCGCGCAAACAGCTGGCTGCCGCTGCGCGGCGCCAGGCCGGCACCGGCGAGCGGGTCGACGGTCAGCGGTGTCAGCCCGCGCGCGCGCAGCTGCGAGCGCGCCTGGCGCGGGCTGTCGGCCTCGATCACGCCGCGGTCGGTCTTGCCGGCGGCGTCGGCGGCTTCATAGCGGAAGGCTGGCATCCGGGCGGCTCCGCTTTAGTCGCGCGTCACGCGCAGCACTTCCTCAAGCGAGGTCGCGCCGCTGTCGACCCAGCGCTGCGCGTCGCCGCGCATGGTGTGCATGCCGTGCGCCAGCGCCACCTGCTTGATCTCGGACTCCGGCGCCTGCCGGTGGATCATGGTGCGGATCTCGTCACCGACGGTCAGCAGCTCATAGACGCCCATGCGCCCCTGGTACCCGGACTGGCCGCATTTGTCGCAGCCCACCGGGTGCCACACGGTCTGCAGCGGCTTGCCCTGCGCGTGCAGCACCTCGGCCTCGGCGGCAGTGACCTCGATCACCTCCTCGCGCTTGCAGTGCTGGCACAGGCGGCGTACCAGCCGCTGCGCCAGCACCCCCAGCAGCGAAGACGACAGCAGGAACGGCTCGATCCCCATGTCGACCAGCCGCGTCACCGCCGAGGCCGAGTCGTTGGTGTGCAGCGTGGCCAGCACCAGGTGGCCGGTCAGCGAGGCCTGCACCGCGATCTGCGCGGTTTCCAGGTCGCGGATTTCGCCGATCATGACCACGTCCGGATCCTGGCGCAGGATCGCGCGCAGGGCCTTGCCGAAAGTCATGTCGATGCGCGCGTTGACCTGGGTCTGGCCGATGCCGTCCAGGTCGTACTCGATCGGGTCTTCCACCGTCATGATGTTGGTGGTGCGCGCATCCAGCCGCGACAGCGCCGCATACAGCGTGGTGGTCTTGCCCGAGCCGGTCGGCCCGGTCACCAGCACGATGCCGTGCGGCTGGCGGATCAGGTGGTCGAAGCCGCGCAGCGTGCCGGGCGCCATGCCCAGCTTGGCCAGGTCGAGCCGGCCCGCTTCCTTGTCCAGCAGGCGCAGCACCGCGCGCTCGCCATGGCCGGTGGGCAGGGTCGAGACCCGCACGTCGACCGGGCGCCCGCCCACGCGCAGCGTGATGCGGCCGTCCTGCGGCAGGCGTTTCTCGGCGATGTCGAGCTGCGCCATGATCTTGATGCGCGAGATCAGTGCGCCGTGCAGCGCCTTTTTCGGCCGCACCACGTCGCGCAGCGTGCCGTCGACGCGGAAGCGCACCACCGACGACGACTCGAACGGCTCGATATGGATATCCGAGGCGCCTTCGCGCGCGGCCTGCGTCAGCAGCGCATTGATCATGCGGATGATCGGCGCGTCGTCCTCGGATTCAAGCAGGTCCTCCACCGCCGGGATGTCCTGCATCAGGCGCGACAGGTCGACCTCGCCCTCTACTTCTCCCACCACCTGCGCGGCGCTGCCGGCGTCCTGGCGGTTGTAGGCATCGGCCATGGCGCGCTCCAGCGCGTCGGGCTCCAGCACGCGCAGGCGCAGCGCGCCATGCACGCGCGCGACCTCGGCCAGCGCGGTCGGAGAGGTGGCGCGGGTCACCCAGACTTCCAGTCCGTCAGGGCGCTGGTGCGCGACCAGCAGCGGCGCCTCGCGCGCAAAGCCGTACGAGACCAGCCGCGCCGCCATCGGCGAGGGCGGCTCCAGGGTCTCGGCCGGCGCGCTGGCGCCGGCGGGCAGGGCAGTTTGGACTTCGCTGGCCATGTCGGGGCTTAGTTCTGGAGCGCAGACTCGCCGCGCGGGTTCAGCGGCTGGAGTGCGTTCGCCGGTGGTTGCGGCAGCTGCTGCGGTGCCGGCTGCATGGGCTGTGGCTGGCCCGGCACGCCGGGCTGCGGGGCATTCTGCGGAAGGGTCTGCTGCAGCGGCAGCGGGGCGGCAAGCGGACCGTTTGCACGCGGATCGACGAACGGCGTGGACGGGGCGTCGGCCGGCGGCAGCAACGGCGTGTTGGTATCACGCACCATGATGTTAGGCGAAACAAAGCCCTGCTGCTGCGCGCGCATATAGTCGTAGCGGTCCTGCGTCAGGCGGTCGGCGGCGCCGGCCGTGCGCATCACATAGGGGCGCAGGAACACCAGCAGGTTGGTCTTGGCGCGGTTCTTGTTCTCGTAGCGGAACAGGCCGCCGATCCATGGGATGTCGCCCAGCAGCGGCACCTTCTGCACGCCGTCGCCGTACGAGTCCTCGATCAGGCCGCCCAGCACGATGATCTGGCCGTCGTCGACCAGCACATTGGTCTCGATCGAGCGCACATTGGTGGTCGGGCCCTGGATCAGGTTGGCGGTCGCCTGCACCACGTTCGACGATTCCTGGAAGATCTGCATCTTCACCAGCCCGCCGTCGGTGATCTGCGGTTTCACGCGCAGCGTGATGCCCACGTCCTTGCGGTCGAAGGTCTGGAACGGCGTGACCGAGGCCGCGCCGCCGGTCTGGGCATAGGAGCCGGTGGTGATCGGGATGTTCTGGCCGATCAGGATCTTGGCTTCCTCGTTCTCCAGCGTGATCAGGTTCGGCGTGGACAGCAGGTTGACGCTGCCGTTGGAGCCCAGCGCGCGCAACAGCGCGCCCAGCCCCATGGCCTTGTTGACGATGCCCAGGTTGAGGCCGCCGATGTCCTGCACCAGCCCCTGCGCCGCGGCGATGCCGGCGGTGCGGTTGCTGTCGGCCAGCGCCCCGGCCAGGGTCAGGTTCAGGATGTTCTGTCCGCCGGTGCCGAAGTTGGTGCCGGCAAAGACGTTGTTGTTGCCGCCCGGCGAGCTGATCAGGCCCTGCCACTGGATGCCGAGCTCGCTGGCCTGCGTGGAGGTCACCTCGACGATCATCGATTCGATGTAGACCTGCGCGCGGCGCGCATCGAGGTCGTCGATGACGCCGCGCAGGTTGCGGTAGACCGGTTCGCTGGCGGTGATGATGAGCGAGTTGGTGGACGGGTCGGCCTGGATGATGCCGCCGGTGGTCGGCTGGGTGCTGGTGCCGAACGACGCGGCGAAGGCCGAGTTGCCATAGGCGCCGCCCGTGCCTCCGGACGCGCCGGTGCCGCCGCGCATGCTGGCCTGGGTGCCGGTGGCGCCGCCGGTGAACTGCCCGCCGGCAGGCGTCGAGACATTGGTCATGCCCGCCGCGCCGCCGATGCCGCCGGCCTGCCCGCCGGGCTGGGTGGCGCTGGCGAAGCTGCTGTCGGCGGCGACGATGGCGCGCAGCGTGGCCGCCAGCTTGACCGCATCGGCGTTCTTCAGCGGCACTACCCAGATATTGCCCGGGCGTGCATAGGGCTGGTCGAGCTTCTCGATCAGGTGGCGCGCCTGCTGCAGGCGCGCGCGGCTGGTGGCGCGGATCATCAGCGAATTGCTGCGCGGCTCCGCCACCACCGAGGTGCGCAGGCTGGCATCGGCTCCCGGGGCGCCGCCGCCGGCGGCGCCCGCGGCGGCGGGGTCGAGCAGCTTTTGCAGCACCGCCGCGGTATCGCTGGCCAGCGCGTGCTTGAGCGGCACCAGCTCGACCTCGCCCGAGGCCGGCGCATCGACCGCGGCGATGATGCGCGCCAGCCGGCGCAGGTTGTCGGCGTAGTCGGTGATGACCAGCGTGTTGTTGGCCGGGTAGGCGGTGATGGTGTTGTTCGGCGCGATCATCGGCCGCAGCACCGGCACCAGGTTGTTGGCCGATTCATAGTTCAGCCGGAACACCTGCGTCACCACCTGGTCGCCGCGGCTGGGGCTGGCGCCGATCACCGTGGGCGAGCCCTGCAGCTTGGCGTCGGCCTCGGGCACGACCTTGGTGAAGCCGTTGCTCTCGACCATGGCATAGCCCTGCATGCGCAGCACCGAACCCAGCGTCTGCAGCGCCTGCGCGCGCGAGACCGGCTGCTCGGTGACCAGGTTGACCGTGCCCTTCACGCGCGGGTCGATCACGAAGTTCTTGCCGGTGGCCTGGCCGACCGCCTTGATCACCGAATCCAGGTCGGCGTTGACGAAGTTCAGCACCACCTGGTCGCGGTTGGACGGCGTGATGTCGGGCGGCGCGGGCGGGGTGCCGGTGCGCGCGCCGGACTGGGCCCACAACGGCGCGGGCGCCAGCAGCGAGAGCCCGCACAGCAGGGCCACGGCGCGGGCGCAGGCGGTATGGAAAACAGGTCGGATGGCGTGGGTTTTCATAGTCATTTCCGGGCGCTCCTGGATTGGCCTGGCATCAGAAGCGCAGCCTTGTCACATGGTTGTCTCGTCGTCCCAGCAGGCTCAGCAGGCTGGTCAGTTGGGTTGCCGCTTCGGGCTCGGCGTGCGCGGTGCCCTCGAAGCGCGCCTGCCGCCCCAGCGTGCCGCTGCCCTCCAGGTGCAGCGGCCCGGCGATGGTGCTCAGCTGCAGCTTGCCGCCAGCCTCGCCGGTCCAGTCGAGCTCGGCGCGGTAGCTGCCCAGCGGGCGCAGCCGGCTCACGGCCGACGACACCTGTTCGATGCGCAGCGTCATATGGCCGCTCATGCCCTGGCCCGAAAAGCGGCCCTGCAGCGTGGACCAGTCCACGCGCATCAGGCCGTCCGGGCGCAGCGTATTGAACGGCGCGCCGATGCCTTCGAGCAGCGCCGCGGGCAGCCGCATGGCGCCTGCCTGCGCGCTCCAGCCGCCGGGTGTCACGGTGATGGCGACCGGCGCGGCCATGGCCTCGGAGTGGCTCACCACCAGGCGCGCGCTGCCGCCCAGCAGCGGCCAGAACGCCAGCGTCCATTGCAGCCGGCCCGGCAGCACGGTCGCGGTCTGGCTGCCGGCGCCGGCCGACAGCGCCAGCGTGGCGCTGCCATGCCAGAGCGAGCCGCTGGCATCGGCGAGCAGTACCCGTCCCTGCGTCTGCGTGGCCACGCGCGCGGCGATCCATGCCGCCGGCAGCATCGCCACCACGGTCACCGCGGCGCTCGCCAGGCCAAGCCCCAGCCAGCGCAGACGCCGCCATGCGGCCGGCTGGCGCAGCTTGCGGCGCGGCAGGCGCAGCGTTTCCAGCCGTACCATCAGCTGCGGCCGCCCGGACCCTGCAGGGTCGCGCTGACGTTCACCAGCGCCGTGGCGCCGACATAGACGATACGGGCGTCGATCACCTTCATGCGCTGCTGCTGGCGCACGTCCTGCAGCCAGCCGCTGACCGCGCCGAACGGCACCTTGTCCAGCTGCACCTGCACGCTGTTGTCGGCGCCGGCGGCCAGCCGGGTCGCCTTCAGGCCGTGCTGGCCCAGGCTGTCCTGCAGCGCCTGCGTGAGCGCGTCACCGCGCAGCGACGGCGCCGGCGTGGCCTTCAGGCCGCGGGCTTCCTGAGCCAGGGATTCCATTTCGGCCAGGTCGGCGCGCAGCTTGGGCAGGTTGCGCGCCAGGCGCTCGCGGCCGTCGGCGGCTGGCTCCCACAGCACCAGGTACCCGATCACCAGCGCCAGCAGGGCGCCGCCGCCGGCCAGGATGGCCTGTTCGCGCGGGTTGCGCGCCAACCAGAAGGCGTTGAAGCGCTCCTGCCACGCCTGCGGCACGGACGGGCGTAGCCGCGCCAGGCGCGTGCGCAGCGCAGAGGTCGCGCCTGGCCGGCTGGCGCGTGGCGTCTGGCTTCGGACTGTGTCTTTCATCGGATTCATGCTTGCTGGTGGGCCCGCTTACAGGCCGGGCCTGACGGTCCAGCGCGAGCCGGGCGTCACCGGGGTGCCTGCGCTGCTGCTGGTACTGCCAGCGGCACCTCCGGTCTTGTCTTCTTCCATCTGCAGCCCGGCCTGGCGCGCGGCGCTGCGCAGTCCGGCCGTGTCCGTGCCCGGCTTGAGCGTCACCACCAGCATGCGGCCGCGGTATTCCAGCGCCTGCAGCGCGTCGGGCGGCAGCCTGCGCGCGGCCTGGGCAAAGCGGTCGGCCAGCGGCAGGAAGTCTTCCGGTGTGCTGCGGCCGCTGGCGGTGCGCAGCTGCTCGACCTGCCGCCGCATCTGCAGCGGCGCGTCGAGCACGGTCTGGATCTGCGGGAAGGCGCCGCGCAGCGCCTGCAGCTGCGCGGCTTCCAGCCGCTGCTGCTCGCGCCGCAGCAGCAGCCAGTGCGTGTTCATGCCAATGACCTGCACCAGCACGATGCCCGCCAGCAATGCCAGCGGCAAGCGCCATGCCACCAAATTCCAACGGTCGGCCCGGCCCTGCGCGAATTCAAACTGCGCCAGGTCCAGCGCCGGCTCGCGCAGGCATTCCTGCGCGCCTTCTATCCACAGGTGCCAGCTGGCGCGGGCAGCCTGGCGCAGATCGGGTACCGGCGCCGCGTCGGCAGCGTCGGCATCGGCATACCAGGTGCCGGCGGGCGCAAGCGCCTGCCACGCGGCCAGGGCATCGTCGCCCAGCAGCAACCCGTAGCCGGCGTGTGCGCCGGTGCGCACGGTCAGTTGCCACTGGCGCGCGGCGTCGGAGCCGGTGCCGGGCAGCTCGCCGCCTAACTCATCGCCCAACTCGGCGCTCCGGGCCAGGGCGCTGGCGGCGGCTTCGACCACCAGCGCGGCCGCCGGCGGCGGCGCGTCGGCGCTCGCCAGTGACGGCTCGGTGCTGGCTTCGGCGGCGGAAGCCAGCGGCACGCACAGCTGCGCGGCCAGTACATGGCGGCGCCGGTGGCGGTGTTCGGCAAAGGCGTCGAGCACGGCGCGCAGCCAGGCGCGGTCGGCCACCATCAGCAGCCGCTGGCGCGGTCCGCGCGCGGCGCTGCCGTCGAGGGCAGGGCCCACGCCGATATGGCACGGCTGCGCCTCGGTCGCGAGCGCGTCCTCGACCAGGTTGGGCAGCGCCTGTTTCAAACGGGCGGGCGGCAGCGGCGGCACGCTAGCGGTGGTCAGCAGTACGTCGCTGGCGGCGAGGATCAGCACCAGGCGCTCGGCCGCGGGCAGGTCAGCGATGCGGGCGTGGCCTTCGCGCAACACTTCCGGCGTCGCACGGGCCTGGCCACGCCGCGCCGTATCGGCCGTGGCAGTGCGCACCAGCGCGAACGGCAGGGTGCCGAACTGCCACGGTTGCGGCTGGTCATGCGGCCGGTGTGGCAGGCGGACGTACAGGGTGGTGCTCAAGGTTTCCTTGCTTTGGCGTCAATGGAACGGCTCGGGCAGGCGCATGGCCGGTTGGGATGCGCCCCGGATCGCCCCGGAGTCGGAAACATGCCGGGGTGCGGGGACGCCGGCGGGCGGCCAGGAAGGCCGGACGGCGGCGGGTAGGCTGGTGCCACGCTCGCGCCAGCGCCGCAGCATACCTTGCCTGTGTGACTAAACCGCGTCAATACCATTCTCCCCGGTTGCCTGCGCGTGCAAATTCGGCCTGTCGCCTGGCCTGGTGGGCGCCGCCTAGCGCAGGTCCGGCAGCCGGTCCGCATCCTGGATCCAGACCACGCGGGTGGTGTTGGCCGTACCCAGCGGCTCGCCGCGGAAGACCAGCGACACCTGCAGCCGGGTGGCGCGCTCGTGCCGCACCAGTCCGTAGACCAGGAAGTAGTGCGTGCGCACGTCGAGCAGGTTGCCGAGGTTGGCGGCATCCGCCTGCGGCGCCACCGCGGCCAGCTGGGTCTGCAGGTTGCCCAGGTTGTTGAAGTAGGCGCGGTCGCGCTGGCGCACCAGTTCGCGCGCGCGCTCCAGCGGTAGCTTGTTGATGACCGCGGCCAGCACCTCGGCCTCGGCGGTGTTGGCGTTGACCGGCGTGCGCTCGGGCAGCACGGTGACAAAGGGCTCCAGCACCGCCACCATCTCCGGCGTGTAGCCGGGCAGCGCCATCAGCCCCTGCACGCTGTCCAGCGGGCGCGGCGCCGGCTGCCCGCTGGCATCGCCGCCCTGCGCGGCCTGCAGCATGTAGCGCGCCGTGGTCTCGGCCAGCTCCGGGTTCAGGCCGACCGTCTGCAGCAGGCGGCGGTATGCGGCCAGCGCCGCCGGGTCGACCGAGGCCGCGCGGCCTGGCTGGCCGTCTGCGCCGCCAGTGGCGGTCCATATCACCAGGTTGGCCAGGTTCAGGCGCGCCTGCGCATCCAGGATGCGGCCCGACAGGAACGAGGTCTCGCCCGCGACGTCGGTGCGCAGTGCCGCGCCGAGGAAGTCCGACAGCCGTGTCTCGGCGATCGGCACCGCCCACGGCTCGCCCAGTTCGTCGACGTTGGTGCGGCGCTGGTCGTCGCGCAGGATCAGCCGCGCCCAGTCCACGGCGGCGCGCTCGATCCAGGTGGCCTGGGCCAGCAGCCGCTGGTTCTCGATGGCGCGGATCTGTACCTGCTGGCGCCACAGCATGCCGGACACCACCACCACGGCCAGCGTCACGATCAGCAGCGCGGTGACCACGGCCGCGCCGCGCGGGCGGCGGCGCAACGGCGCCAGGCGAGGCGGGCGGCTGGCTTGCCTCATAGCCCGGTCATGCAGATCTTCTGGAACTGCCGCGGCGCATCGCCGTCGCCCATGCGGGCGAAGATGGTCAGTTCCACCGCGCGCACCGCGGTGTTGGGCAGCGCGGCGCCGGGCGCGGAGGCGGCCACGGCGCTGGCGGCGTTGCCTGTGAACAGCACGTTGCGGATGCGCCCGCTGTCGGCCTGCCAGCCGGCGGGCTCCACCCATGCGCGCGTGCTGACGCCGTCCACGTCGGCCAGCACGCGCCGCACCTGCGCGGTGTTGCCGCCGCCCTGGCGCAGCGCCAGCAGGGCCGACTGCAGGCCGGCGCGGCTGTTCACCGGCGGCGCGGCTACGCGCACCAGGGTATTGCCGTCGAGCTGGTACGACAGCGCCTGCCAGGTCGGCGGCTGGCCTTCGTCGCGGCGGTCGCGCACCAGCAGCAGCCGGTTCTGGCCGATCTCGACCGGGCTGGCCTGCAGCAGCGTGGGGTTGGCCAGGTGCTCGCAGTCTGCCTGGAGCTGGCCGTAGAGCACCTTCAGCGCGTCCAGGCGCGCATCGTGGTCGGTGAGGCGCTCGCGGCTGCGCGTCAGGCTGTCCAGCGCGCGCCAGCCGATCACCGCCATCACCGCCAGCAGCGTGATGGCGACCAGCATCTCCAGCAGCGTGAAGCCGCCGGGCTGGCGCGGGCGGCGGCGCTCAGAGCACGTTGCGGGTTTCATTGGGGACTATGGTGACCAGCCATGCCAGGCGTACGGACTTGTCCGTGGCGGACGGGTAGACCGCGATCTCGACGCGGCGGAAAACGGGATTGGGCGTGCCCGAGACGGATTGCTCGCAATACAGCGGCGTGCCGCCCTGCGGGCAGGCATAGCCGCTGACGCCGGGCTCGGGCCAGGTCTTGGCCAGGCGCAGCGCGGCCAGGTGGTTCTCGGCGCTCCACTCGGCCAGCATGCGCGCCTGCAGCGAAGCGCTGGCATCGACCATCGAGCCCATCGCGCGCATCGCCGCGGTCAGCGCGACTGCCAGGATGGTCAGCGCCACCAGCACTTCGATCAGCGTGAAGCCGGTGCGGCGCCCGCGCCGGGCCGGGCGGGGCAAAGCGCGAGGGCAGGGTTTCATGGCGTGCTGGCGAAATAGCGGCCGCTGCCGTCGCCGGCAACGTCCACGCGGATATCGCCGCGCACCAGGATCAGCCGCTGCGGGGCATCGATCAGCTCGCGCCCGAAGATGAGCCGGGGCGGGCTGCTGGTGCCGGTGCTGCGGCCCCCTTCGGCGACGATGACCTGGTCCAGCGCCAGGCGCCAGTGGCCCGGGGCAAACACGTCGGTACGCATGGGGATCCAGCCGTTGGGGGTCGATTCCAGGAAGCGCCAGCCGCTGGCATCGCCCTCCCAGGCGAGCGGGCGGGCGCCAAGCTGCGCCTCTTCCTGCGCCAGCTCGAACAGCCGCGCGATGCGCTGGCCGTCGTCGAGCACGCGGCTCCGTTCATTGGGCGAGGCGTTGACCGCCACCAGCGAGATCACGATGCCGGCGATCACCATGACCACCAGCAGCTCGAGCAGCGTAAAGCCGCGGCGCCGGGGGCCGGGCGCGCGGCGGCGCGGCGCCGTGGTCATGGTTGCAGGGGGCGGCGGCGGGGCTGCGCTTATTCCCAGTTGCCGATGTCGGCGTCGTTGCCGTTGCCGCCGGCCTGGCCGTCGGCGCCGAAGCTGAACACGTCGATCTCGCCGCGCACGCCCGGGTTCAGGTACTGGTACGGATGGCCCCAGGGATCCTTGGGCAGCTTTTCCAGGTAGCCGCCGCCCTTCCAGTTGTTGGGCACGGGCTCGGTGGTGGGCTTGGCCACCAGCGCGGCCAGGCCCTGTTCGGTGGTGGGGTAGCGGCTGTTGTCCAGGCGATACAGCTTGAGCGCCTGCATGACCGACGAGATGTCCTGGCGCGCGGCCACGATGCGGGCCTCGTCCGGACGGCTCATGATCTTGGGCACCACCAGCGCCGCCAGCACGCCAAGGATCACGATCACGACCATGATCTCGATCAGGGTGAAGCCGCGCGCACGGCGGGCGCGCACGGAGCGGGCGGGGCTGGCAATCTGGGGAGTGAATCTGCGCATCGTCGGTGGACCTCTTGGCTTGAATGGCTGGGCCCGCACCAGTGAGGGGGCGGCGGGCCGGGTTCGCCAGTCAGTATAACCGGCGCCACATGACTGTTTTATGGGCGGCCCCTTCGGCACCTCGGCAAAGTCTGATCCGGATCACAGCTACTGGGAACGTGCATTCGGCAGCCAAATAACTTGCATCCTGGATGCATCTTTTTTAAGATGGCGTCACGATGCAACTGACCCGCTTTTCCGACTATGCGTTGCGCCTGCTGATGTACGTCGCCCGTGGCGACGGCAGCCGGCCGATCACCATTGCCGAGGTGGGGCAGCAGTTCGGCATCTCGCACAACCACCTCGTCAAGGTGGCGGCGCGGCTGTCGAAGCTGGGCTGGATCAGCGCCACGCGCGGCCGCCACGGCGGCCTGCAGCTGGGGCCCGGCGCGGAGCGGCTGACCATCGGCACCATCCTGCGCGAGCTGGAAGGGCACAAGGCGGTGATCGACTGCGACAACCCGCCCTGTGCGCTGAACGGCAACTGCCGCCTGAAGCGCGCGCTGGACGTGGCCGAGCAGGCTTTCTACGTTGCCCTGGACGACGTCACGCTGGCCGATGTCACCGGCAGCCAGACGGCCGAGTCGATCATCCGCCTGCATCGCGATTTCCTGAACCGGCGTTCGGCCTGAGCGGATCCTGTCCGCGCGGGCCGGCGAGAGCCGGTTTTATTTTGAGCAAAAACATGCATTTAATTTGCATGATTTAGAACGGAGTGTTTCCTGATGCTGTCCGCCGCTTCCCGCCCCTATATCGATGCAAGCGTCCCCGTGCTGCGCGAGCACGGCCTGGCCATCACCACGCATTTCTACCGCGAGATGTTCGCGGACCGGCCCGAGCTGACGCAGATTTTCAACATGGGCAACCAGGCCAACGGCAGCCAGCAGCAGTCGCTGGCTTCGGCCGTGTTCGCCTATGCGGCCAATATCGATAACGCGGCGGCGCTTGGGCCGGTGCTCGAGCGCATCGTCCACAAGCATGCGGCCGTAGGCCTGACGCCTTCGCACTACCCGATCGTCGGCCGCCACCTGCTGGGCGCCATCTCCGCGGTGCTGGGCGAGGCCGCCACGCCGCCGCTGCTGGCCGCCTGGGACGAGGCCTACTGGTTGCTGGCCGGCGAGCTGATCGCCGCCGAGGCGCGCCTGTACCAGCGCACCGGCGTGGCCGCCGGCGAGCTGACGCCGGTGCGCGTGGTGCGGCGCGAGGCGCAGGGCGACCAGGTGGTGGCGCTGACGCTGGCTGCCGCCGACGGCCAGCCGCTGCGTGCGTTCCGTCCAGGCCAGTACATCAGCGTCGAGGCGCGCCTGGACGATGGCCAGCGCCAGCTGCGCCAGTATTCGCTGTCGGCCGAAAGCGGGCTGCCGACCTGGCGCATCTCGGTCAAGCGCGAGGCGGGTGACCGCAGCACCCCGGCCGGCGCCGTGTCCAACTGGCTGCACGCCAATGCCCAGGAGGGCACTGAACTCAAGGTGAGCGCGCCGTTCGGCGAGTTCACGCCGGCGCTCGACGGCCGCCGTCCGCTGGTGCTGCTGTCGGCCGGCATCGGCATCACGCCGATGCTGTCGGTGCTGCGCACGCTGGCCGCGCAGCGCTCGCAGCGCCAGGTGCTGTTTGCCCATGCCGCGCGCGACGGCCGCCATCACGCCCATCGCGCCGACCTGCAATGGGCGCGCGAGCGCCTGCCGCAGCTGGCCACGCACATCAGCTATGAAACCCCGCAAGCGGGCGATGTCGCCGGTCGCGACTACGACCACGCCGGCACCATGCCGGTGGCCGAACTGCTGCGCCAGCCTGACCTGCAGCGCTTTGTCGACGGCAGCTTTTACCTGTGCGGACCGCTCGGCTTCATGCAGGCGCAGCGCCATGCGCTGGTCAGCGCAGGCGTGCCGGTGGCGCATATCGAGCGCGAGGTGTTCGGGCCGGACCTGCTCGACGACCTGCTCTAAGGGTCGGCGGCGCGGCACCGGCACGGCAGACAGTGTCATGGGGCTCTGGTAGGCTTGGCGCGTCCGCGCTCACGCGCCATTGCCCGCCCTGTGGGCATCCAGGGTCCCGATCCCATGCAACTGTCCCTCCGGCCTTCGCTCCGTTTCGATGCCTCCGCGCCCTGGCTGCCGCGCCTGGCCAGCCTGGTGCTGTTTATCGCGCTGTGTGCGCTCGCCACCCACTGGGTGCTGGCCTTCAGCGCGATGCGTACCATCCCGGTGCCGCAGAGCGCGCGCGTGGCCCAGACCGAGGCGGTCGAGACCGGCGCGGTCGCGACGCTGTTCGGCGGCTCGGCGCAGGGTGGCCCGCGCGACGTGCAGCTGATCGGCGTGGTGGCCGAGGTGGATGGCGGTGCGGGCGCGGCAATCGTGTCGATCGATGGCGGCCCGCCCAAGGCGGTGCGCGCCGGCGCCGAGCTGTCGCCGCAGATCCGGCTGGCGGAGATCCGCCAGCGTGCGGTGGTGATCGAGCGCAGCGGCGTGCGCCAGGAAATCGTGCTGCCGCTGCAGGCCGGTGCCACGCGCGGCGCACCGGCAGCGGCCGGTGCCTTGCCCACGCCGCCCGCCGGCGCCGCGGCACCGATGGCAACGCCGATGCCGCCCCCGGCGCCGGTAGTGAGCCAGCCCGCCGCACCGGCCCAGCAGCCGCAAGGCCAGGCGCCAGCACAACAGGCCCAGCCCGCCCAACCGCAGCCGCAACCGGTCGATCCGCGCCAGTACCAGCCGGCGATGGCGCCGCAGGCGGCCGGCGAAGGCCAACTGGCGCCGAAGGACTGATTCCGGGCGCCAAATATTCGCGCTTGCTTGCGTTCCCTTACGGCGCGCGGGCCTTTCTGTGAGCCCGGTAACATCGTATTAAAAGCGCCAACTTCCCCGCATCGTCTGCGTTCTAATCCGTACATGCCAAACGTGATGAAAAGGAGCAAGACATGCAACGCAATCACAAGCCGCAGATCCTGAAGCAGTTCCTGGCCGCATCGGCCGCCCTCCTGGTCGCCGGTGGCGCATTTGCCCAGGCCAGCGCCCCCGCACCATCCGCTGCGCCAGCCGCCAAGCCCGGCATGGGTCACCATCACCACCACGGTGGCGGCATGTGGATGAAGGCAATCGATACCGACGGCGATGGCGCGATCTCCAAGGCGGAAGCCGACGCCTGGTTCAACAAGCTCGACACCAACCGCGACGGCAAGATCGACAAGGCCGAGATGGACGCGCACCGCAAGGCCACCATGGCCGAGCGCCATGCGCGCATGCAGGCAGCGTTCGACGAGAAGTTCAAGGCTGCCGACAAGAACGGCGACGGCGCGCTGACCAAGGCTGAGGCCAACGCCGGCCTGCCGCGCCTGGCCAAGCGCTTCGACCAGCTCGACGCCAACCGCGACGGCAAGCTGACCCGCGACGAAATCCGCGCCGGCATGGAAAAGATGCACCGCGACCATTCGCACCGCGGCGACCGCGGCCCGCGTGACCAGGCGGCACCGGGCAGCCAGCCGGCGCCCGCGGCACCGGGCGCCCCGTCCACCAGCGGCGGCTGACCGGCCCGGGCAGGGCCGCACCAGCGGACCTTGCCAGGTCTCACCAAGCGCGCGAGCCTCAGGGTTCGCGCGCTTTTTCTTTGCGTGTTCGTCTTGTGCGTGCACTGGGAAGAATCTGACCTCGCCCGCAAACGCCCGTAGAATGCCGCTTCCCTGTTCGCCGGGCTTGGCACCATCCTTGCCTGCTTCCGGCCGGTGGGGCGCGGCCGCGATTTGCGGTGGCGCCACCCCACAGGTCTGCCCAGCCCGACCGGCTGCCGCGCGAGTGACCGATAAGGCTGCCAGCTCATCAGAATCGGCCCTGAATCGGACGTAGTTTCACAAAAAATTGCGTACTTGTGCACGGCTTGCTAAATTTGCGCAAAAAAATTGCCAATAAACATATTGCGGAGCAACAATATCGTGAGCAAGGTGGAGTTGGACAAGATCGACCGGAAGATCCTGGAAGTGCTGCAGACCAACGGCCGGTTGACCAACCTGGAGGTGGCCGAGCGCGTCAACCTGTCGCCCAGCCCCTGCCTGCGCCGCATCCGGCGGCTGGAGGAGATCGGCGTGATCCGGCAGTACGCAGCGCTGCTGGAGCCCAACAAGATCGGACTTGGCCTGCTGGCCTATATCAATGTCCGGCTGGAAAAGCATGGCGGCGCGCCCAAGGGCAAGGCTCCGCTGGACCTGTTCCGCGCCTCGATCGCGGTCTGGCCGGAGGTAGCCGCGTGCCACGCCATGACCGGCGAGATGGACCTGCTGCTCAAGGTCTACGTGGAAGACATGGAGCACTTCGCGCGCTTCATGCAGGAGCAGTTGCTGGCGCACCCGTCGGTGATCGACGTGCGCTCCAGTTTTGCGCTGGAAAGCATCAAGGACACCACGGCGCTGCCGGTGGGCGGCGCGGCTTGATGCGGCAAACCTGAGGCTGCAAACAAGAACGGCGCATCGTTACGATGCGCCGTTGGCGTGGAACCCGCATCAAGCGGGCCCGGGGGAATTCAGCGGACTCAGGCAGTGTGCTTCTGCGGCACCATGGTGCGCCAGAAGCGCAGCCCGAAGCGGCGCGCGTCGCGCAGGTTGCGGCGCACCGCGTAGTCGAGGTCGGCGAGCTGCTCGTCCAGCGCTTCGGTCAGGCGGCTGGCGGTGTCGGCCGGCGGCAGTTCCAGGTAGGCATCGGCCTCGCCGTAGGCGTACTGGACCTTCATGCCGGCCTTCTTGGCAATGTGCATCATCGCCGCGTTGCGCGACAGGCAGTGCATGTACAGCGTGCGCACATTGGTATTGCGGCCGTGGATCGCGGCACGCTCGAACAGCGCGCTGCCGATGCCGCGCCCGCGGGCGCTGCCCGACACCGACACGCCGAACTCCGCCACGCGGCCCTGGGCGTTGTCGCGCAGGTTGGCGAAGTGGCCCACGCCGATCAGTTCGAGCTTGTCGTCGTAGACGCCGAACACGCTGTCATGGTCGAAGTCGATGCTGTCGACATAGGCTTCGATCACGTGGTCGCCCACGGACTGGCCAAAACGGAGCAGGCGATCCTCCTCGCCCAGGGCGAGGAAATGCTTCAGCAGGCGCGAGCGGTGGTGGGCCGCCAGCTCGCGCACCAGTACGGTGGCGCGGTGGGTGGCCTGTGCGGCTTCGGCTGCCTTGCGCAGATCTTCGTCGGTCAGTGCGCCGACGGCCTTGCTCAGTTCGAGCGGGTTCACAATTATTTCCTTCCTAGTGCAGTCACAGATAAAAATAGCACTGCGTTGGTGTTCCGCCAGGCACTTTTCCCTGGCTCGGTGCAAGACTCGGGGGAAACACCATCTTGATGCGGCGCCAAAAGTATTGTAGTGGAATTGTCAGTTCGGCGTAAGCTTCCCGCATCGCAGCAGGCCGCCGTCTCACCATAGCATCAATAAAAATCGAATAAAATCAACAGCTTGAAAAAATGTGATGAATTGTTGCGTGGTGCCGGATGTGGATTTGGTGCAACGCCGCAATCCCGCGTTCTCCCGCATGTCCGTCTGACTTCCCCTTGCCTAGCCGATCGCCTTTGATGACCGAGCCCCCAATCGTTGTGATCTACGCGCACCCCACGCCCAGCCGTTCGCGCGTCAACCGTCCGCTGGCCGATGCCTTGGCCGCGCTGCCGCAGGTACAGGTACGCGATCTCTACGGCAGCTATGTCGACTATGACATCGACGTCGTCGCCGAGCAGCGCGTGCTGTCGGTCTCCGACACCATCGTGCTGCAGTTCCCGGTGCGCTGGTACAGCGTGCCGGCGCTGCTCAAGCTGTGGCTCGACGAGGTACTGGAGCCAGGCTGGGCCTATGGCCCCGGCGGCACCGCGCTGCGTGGCAAGTCCTTGCTGGCGGTGGTGAGCACCGGCGGCACCGCCGATTCCTACGGGCCGGACGGCACCCATGGCCACCCGATCGGGGACTTCCTGCTGCCGCTGGAACAGACAGCTTTGCTGTGCGGCATGAGCTGGCTGCCGCCGGTGGTGCTGCACGACGCCAACAATGCCGATGCCCAGGCACTGGCAGAGCATATCGCCCACGTCTGCGGGCGGCTGGGCACCGGCGCCGCGCCGGCGGGGGGGCAGGCATGAACCAGCACGACTTCCTGATAGCGCTGCTGGTGTTCCTGGTGGCGGCGGTGGTGGCGGTGCCGCTGGCGCGGCGCAGTGGCCTGGGCGCGGTGCTGGGCTACCTGCTGGCGGGGGCGGCGATCGGGCCGTTTGCGTTGCGCCTGGTGACCAATGTCGAATCGATCCTGCATTTTTCCGAGTTCGGCGTGGTGCTGATGATGTTCGTCATCGGCCTGGAGCTGGAGCCGCGCAAGCTGTGGGCGCTGCGCCGGAGCATCTTTGGCTACGGCGGCGCGCAGCTGGCTGCGTGCGCGCTGGTGATCGGCGCGGCGGCGGCGCTGGCGGGTGCGCCGTGGCAGGTGGCGCTGGTGGCGGGCCTGGGACTGGCGTTGTCGTCCACCGCGATCGCGCTGGCGACACTGACCGAGCGCAACCTCTTCGGCACGCCGGCGGGGGCGGCCAGCTTCGGCATCCTGCTGTTCCAGGACATCGCCGCGATCCCGATGATCGCGCTGTTGCCGCTGCTGGCCACGCAGGGCGCCGCAGGCGCGGGTTCGGGCGCGGCCGGCTGGCTGGCGGCGGGCAAGGCGGTGGCGGTGATCGGTGCGGTGGTGGTCGGGGGCCGCTACCTGGTGCGCCCGGCGCTGCGCTTTATCGCCCGCACCGACATGCGCGAGATGTTCACGGCGTTTGCGCTGCTGCTGGTGGTGGGCATTGCGTTGATGATGGACGCGGTGGGCTTGTCGATGGCGCTGGGCACCTTCGTGGCCGGCGTGCTGCTGGCCGATTCGGAATACCGCCATGCGCTCGAGGCCGACCTGGAGCCGTTCAAGGGCCTGCTGCTGGGCCTGTTCTTCATGGCTGTCGGCATGTCGATCGACTTTGCCGTGCTGGCACACTCGCCCTGGCTGGTGCTGGGTCTGGTGGCCGCCTTCGTGGTTGCCAAGACCGCGGTGCTGGCGCTGCTGGCGCGGCATTTCGCCATCGCCCGCGGGCAGCGGCTGCTGTTTGCGCTGCTGATCTCGCAGGGCGGTGAGTTCGCTTTCGTGGTGTTCGGCGTGGCCGGCACCGCCGGCCTGCTGCCGCGCGAGACCGAGGCCCTGCTGGTGCTGGTGGTGGCGCTGTCGATGGTGGCCACGCCCTTGCTGCTGCTGGCCTATGACCGGCTGGTGGCGCCGCGCCTGGGCAGCGGCAAGGCCCGCCCGGACGAGGCCATCACGCCGCAGCACAATCCGGTGCTGATCGCCGGCTTCGGGCGCTTCGGCCAGATCGTCGGCCGCCTGCTGTACACCCAGGGTGTGGGCGTGACGGTGCTGGACCACGACCCCGACCAGATCGAGTTCCTGCGCCAGTACGGCTTCAAGGTCTTCTATGGCGACGCCACCCGGCTGGACCTGCTGGAGGCCGCAGGCATTGCCGACGCGCGCATCCTGGTGGTCGCCATCGACGGCATGGACGAAAGCCTGGAACTGATCGATCGCGTGCGCCAGCGCTTTCCCGAACTGCAGATCTACGCCCGGGCCCGCCATGTGTCGCATATCTACCAGCTCAAGGACCGCGGCGTGCACCTGTTCGAGCGCGAGATGTTCGAGGGCTCGCTGATGCTGGGCCGCCGCGTGCTGGAGGGGCTGGGTTTCGATCCGGCCGAGGCCCGCAACGTGGCACTGCGTTTCCGGCGCCACAACATCCAGGCGATCGACCGCTTCTATCCGCACTACACCGATCAGAAGAAGCTGGTCTCGCTGGCGCGCCAGGCGCGCGACGAGCTGGAAGAGATGTTCCGCCAGGACCGCGAGCAGCGGCGCCAGCGCGAAGAGGCCGAGTGGATGTGAGCGGCAGGGCGGCGGGCCGGCGCCGCGTCAGCGCGCGGCCGCGGCCCGGCCGGGCAGGCCGCCTTCGAGCAGGTCGACCACCATCTCGGCAAACGCTGCATAGGACAACCGGCCGCCCGGCTTGAGCCAGGTGAAGGTCCAGTTGATCATGCCGAAGATGGTCATGGTCAGCGCGGTCTGGTTCTCGCGCGTGACGCGCTCCGGGTAGGCCCGGCGCAGCAGGCGCGAGAACGCCGCGACCACGTCGCGCTCGCGGCCCAGGATCAGGTCGCGCTGGGTCTCGGCCAGGAACTTGACGTCGTTGATCAGCGCGATATGGCGCGTCTGCGAGGTCTCGTACTCGGCCAGGAAGGCGCGGATCAGGTTGCCGAAGGCTTCCTTGTCGGTGCGCGCGTGGCGCTCGGCGTCGGCCTCCACTTCAGTGACGAGCAGCATCAGCCGGCGCGTGTAGCGGTCCAGCAGGTCGAACAGGATCGCTTCCTTGCTCTCGTAATAGTGGTACAGCCGCGCCTTGGAGGTGCCGCAGGCGGCGGCCAGGTCGGCCATCGAGGTGCTGGGGTAGCTGCTGTTGGCAAAGGCGGCGGCGGCCAGGTCCAGGATCTGCTCGCGCTGCGCCTCGAAATCGGGTGCCTTGGTACGGGCCATATTCTCGTTTATTCGCCGCCGGTGCCACCGCTGCCGAGATGGCGGCGCAGTTCGCAGGTATCGAGCGAGTCAGCATTGCCGCGCAGCACCAGCTGGCCCATGGCGATCAGCTCGCGGCAGCGCCAGAACACGAACCAGTCGCTGGCCAGCAGACCCTCGATCGCGCCCATCACGCTGCCCACCATCTGCGCCGCGGGCGTCCACTCGGACGGGGCGCGTTCCATGATGATCTCGTCGATGGTGTGGTAGGCCGCCGGCACCAGCGTGTTGCCCTTCCAGAGCCGCACGTCGGCGTTTTCCTTGACGTTCTGCTGCCACTCGTAGCCGAGGCGGCCCAGGCGCAGCACCGAGACCGGGGCGATGGTGGAAAAGCGCCGCGCCAGCCGCGCGGGCGTGTACATGCCGATCGCTGCCAGGTTGCCCTGCGCGGGCATTTCCAGCTCGCGCAGGTCCATGGCGACTTCATTGATCCGCTGCGGCGCCTGGTACAGGTGGAACACCACCCGGCGCAGCATCAGCTGGTCGGCCGCGCTCTGGCCGTGCCAGATGGCCACTTCCATGTTGTCCTGGCGCAGTCCCTGGAGCTGGTCCAGCGCCTGGCGCATCTCGGCGCCGAAATCGATGTCGGTATGCGGGGCGACCCGCTGCCAGAAGCCGGAGCGGATCAGGCCGGTGCTGTCGATGTCGGCCAGCGGGCCTACCGCCAGGTCGTCGCGCAGCACCACGACAGGGTCCGGCCGCGCAGCCTGGGCCAGGGCCTGGCGCAGGGTCGTGCCTGCTACATCACCGTTGACGACGTGGATATATTGCATGGCCGTGATTGTATATGGGTGGACGGTTCGCTGGCACCGCCGCGGCGGCGGTGCGACAGGTGCGATCGCCGCCCGCCCGGTCACTGTCCTGCAAGCATCGCGCCAGCCCGAAGCCGCCTGCCGCCATTGTAGTCACGGCCGGTGCTGGCCAATGTCGGCAATTGTCTGAATACGCACGCCCCGGCGTGCCCGGATCAGCGTTCGTCGTAGCTGACCACCACCCGCGGCGTCAGCGCCCGCGCCTGGCAGGTGAGCACGAAGCCCTTTTCCATCTCCCACGGCTCGAGCGTGTAGTTCTTTTCCATGTCCACCTGGCCCTCCAGCACCTTGGCGCGGCAGGTGCAACAGACGCCGCTCTTGCAGGCAAAAGGCAGGTCCAGGCCGGCGGCCAGCGCGGTGTCCAGCACGGCGTCTTCCAGCGGCAGGCGCATGCTGTGCTGCTTGCCGTCGAGCACCACCACCAGCTCGGCGGTGCCGGCATGGTCGGCGTGCGCCGGGGCCGGCTTGCGCCTGGCCTGGACCAGCGGCACACCGAAGCGCTCGGCGTGGATGCGGTGCGGGTCGACGCCCGCGTCGCGCAGCGCCGCCTCGGCCTCGTCGATCATCGAGGCCGGCCCGCAGACAAAGGCCGCGTCGATGTCTTCCACGGGGATCAGGGTCTGCAGGAAGGCGGTCACGCGGGCATGGTCGAGCCGGCCATGCAGCAGGTCCACCTCCTGCGGCTGGCGCGACAGCACGTGGTAGAGCGTGAAACGCGCCAGGTACTGGTTCTTCAGGTCTTCCAGCGCCTCGGAGAAGATGATGCTGTCGACGTTGCGGTTGCCATAGACCAGCGTGAAGCGGCTGTGCGGCTCGGCCTGCAGCGTGGTGCGGATCAGCGACAGCACCGGCGTGATGCCGCTGCCGGCGGCAAAGGCCACGTAGTGGCGCGCGGCGCCGGCATCGAGCGGCACGTGGAAGCGGCCGTCGGGGGTCATCACGTCGATCACCTGGCCCGGGGCGATGGAGTCATGCAGGTGCGTGGAAAAGAGTCCGTCCTCGACCAGCTTGACCGCCACGCGCAGCTCGCCGTGCTCGTCATAGTCCTGCACCGCCGAGCAGATCGAGTACGAGCGGCGCAGGTCCTTGCCTTCGACCGGCGCCTTCAGCGTCAGGAACTGGCCCTGGGTGAAGCGGTAGGCATCGCGCAGCGTGTCCGGCACCTCGAAGGCGATCGAAATGGTGTCGGCGGTCTCGGGGCGCACCTGCGCCACGCGCAGCGGATGGAACTGTGGAGTCATGGCAGCCTGGCTTCGGCCCGGCGGGGCTCAGTAGGGTTTGAAGTAGTCGAACGGCTCGCGGCAGTCCAGGCACCGGTACAGCGCCTTGCAGGCGGTCGAGGCAAAGCGCGAGATTTCCTGCGTATGCATGCTGCCGCAGCGCGGGCAGGCCACGGCATCGGGCGCGCCCGCGCGGGCGGCGCGAGGCACAAAGCGCAATGGCTGCGCCGCGGCCGGCGTGCCGCACTGGCCCGGCGGCGCTATGCCGAAGGCGCGCAGGCGCTCGCGCGCGGCCGGGGTGATCCAGTCGGTGGTCCAGGCCGGCGCCAGCACGGTGCGGATGCGCCACGGCGCCAGCCCGGCGCCGTCCAGCGCCCGGCCGATGTCCTCGGCGATCTGCGACATCGCCGGGCAGCCGGAATAGGTGGGCGTGATGACGATCTCAAGCGCGCCGTCGGCGGCGGTCAGGACATCGCGCAGGATGCCCAGGTCGCGGATCGACACCACCGGGATCTCCGGGTCCGGCACCGCCTCCAGCGCCGCCCATGCACGCGCGATGCGGCCGTCGGTGGCGCGGTCGTTGCGCAGGGGGAGGGCGGCGATGTTCATGTTGGTCAACCCTTTGCGCCGAAGCGGGCGCTTACCATTGCGCGCCCGGATGGGCCCGCGCCAGCCCCTGCATCTCGCCCAGCAGGTAGCTCATGTGTTCGGAGTGCACGCCGTGCTTGCCGGTCGAGACAAAGCTCGTGGCCTGGGGCAAGTCCAGCGTGGCGGCCTGCAGCGTCTCGGCGACGGTGGCGTCCCAGGCCGGGCGCAGCGTGGCCGTGACCACGCCGATGCCCTGCGTGGCGGCCTCGGTTTCGACCGCGTCCTCGGCAAAGCACTCGTTCATATAGGGCAGCAGGTGCTCCAGCGCGCGCTGCATGCGCGCGTGCGATGCCTCGGTGCCGTCGCCCAGGCGCACTACCCAGCCAGCCGCGTGGTGCAGGTGGTAGCGCGCTTCCTTGACCGACTTGGCGGCGATCGCGGCCAGCTGGTCGTCGCGGCTGGCCAGCAATGCTTCCCACAGCTCGACAATCAGCGCGCTGTACAGGAAGTTGCGCATGATGGTGACGGCGTAGTCGCGCTCGGCGGCGGCGTTGCCGGCCAGCGGGCCGTGGTGCGGCAGCTCCAGCAGCGTCCAGTTGCGGAAGTCGCGCTCGGCGCGCCAGTAGGCGTAGTCGTCCTCATGGCGGGGCAGGCCGGTCAGCTCGCCTTCCAGTTCGCCGGCGCGGCCGTACAGCAGCCGCGCCTGGCCGATCAGGTCCAGGCTGATGTTGGCCAGCGCGATGTCTTCTTCCAGCACCGGGCCGTGGCCACACCATTCGGCGTTGCGCTGGCCCAGGACCAGGGCGTTGTCGGCCAGGCGCAGCACGTAGCGCAAGCCCGCGGTGCGTGCCGGCGGCAGGTGGTCGAGCGAGGCGGGCGCGGTCGGCTGTGGGGACGCAGTCATGGTGCGGGCCTTACATGTGGTTGACTTCGTCGGGCAGCTGGTAGAACGTCGGATGCCGGTAGATCTTGTCGGCCATCGGGTCGAACAGCTCCGGCTTTTCCTCGGGCACGCTGGCGGTGATGGACGCTGACGGCACCACCCAGATCGACACGCCTTCCTGGCGCCGCGTATAGACGTCGCGCGCCATGTGCAGTGCCTGCTGCGCGTCGGCGGCGTGCAGGCTGCCGCAATGCTTGTGTTCCAGGCCTTGCTTGCTGCGTACGAACACTTCCCACAGCGGCCATTCCTTGCGTTGCATCGTTTGTCTCCGTCCTCGGGCGTGTTGTCAGGCCGCGGCGCGGCTGGCGCGGGCTTCGCGTTCGGCCACCTTGGCGGCGTGCGCCAGCGCGGCCTCGCGCACCCAGGCGCCGTCCTCGTGCGCTTTCACGCGGGTGGCCAGGCGCTCCTTGTTGCAGGGGCCGTCGCCGTTGATCACACGCCAGAACTCATCCCAGTCCAGCGGGCTGTAGTCATAGTGGGCGCGCTCGGCATTCCATTGCAGGCCGGGGTCGGGCAGGGTCACGCCCAGCACGCGGGCCTGCTCGACCGTGGCATCGACAAACTTCTGGCGCAGGTCGTCGTTGGAGATGCGCTTGATGCCCCAGGCCATGGTCTGGGCGCTGTTGGTCGAGGCCGCGTCGGGCGGGCCGAACATCATCAGCACCGGGAACCACCAGCGGTCGACCGCGTCCTGCACCATCTCGCGCTGGGCCTCGGTGCCGCGCATCATCGCCAGCAGCGCGTCGAAGCCCTGGCGCTGGTGGAACGACTCTTCCTTGCAGATGCGGATCATGGCGCGCGCATACGGGCCGTACGAGCAGCGGCACAGCGGGATCTGGTTCATGATCGCCGCGCCGTCGACCAGCCAGCCGATCACGCCCACGTCGGCCCAGGTCAGCGTCGGGTAGTTGAAGATCGACGAATACTTGGCCTTGCCGCTGTGCAGCGCGTCGACCAGGTCATCGCGCGAGGCGTCGAGCGTCTCGGCGGCGGAATACAGGTAGAGCCCATGGCCGCCTTCATCCTGCACCTTGGCTAGCAGGATGGCCTTGCGCTTGAGCGACGGGGCCCGGCTGATCCAGTTGCCCTCCGGCAGCATGCCGACGATCTCCGAGTGCGCATGCTGCGAGATCTGGCGCACCAGGGTCTTGCGGTAGGCCTGCGGCATCCAGTCCTGCGGCTCGATCTTGCCGTCGGCGGCCATGCAGGCGTCGAACGCGGCCTGGCGGGCGGCTTCGTCCTGGGGCGCGCTGGCCGGTGCCGTATCGGCGTGCTGGCCGGGCAGGTCAAGACTCTGCGTGTACATGGTGTCTCCTCTGACGGGATGCCGCTCGGATCGCGGGCAGTGCTGGCCCTATTATATATATGCCGACCGGTCGGTCAATTTAAGGGAAAGCCCGCTACCGTGGCCGTGGCTTGATCCCGCTCGCCTCGTGGCGGCTGCCGCACGTGTAGTATCGAAGCCAGGCGGCGTTACCGCCGCCATCCCTTTCCAACGGAGGCAATTCCTATGACTAGCGCGGCATACAGCAAGATCGTGGTGGCGGTGGACGGCAGCAGCACGTCCGACCTGGCGCTGGGCGAAGCCATACGCGTGGCGGCCCCGGGCGGCGCCACCGTGCTGGCGCTCTATGTCGTGGACACCGGCACGCCCATGTTCGATGCCGGGTACTACGATCCGAGCCAGCTACAGAAGGCGTTCGAGGAAAGCGGGCAGCGCGCGCTGCAGGCCGCCTCGCAGCGGCTGGCCGCGGCCGGCGTGGCGCATGAAACCCGGCTGGTGACCGAAGCGCCGGTGCCAGGCGACATGGGGGCCTCGATCAACGAGGCCGCGCGCCAATGGGGCGCCGACCTGCTGGTGATCGGCACGCACGGACGCCGCGGCGTGCGCCGTCTGATGCTGGGCAGCGTGGCCGAGGCGGTGATACGCCAGTCCACCATGCCGGTGCTGCTGGTGCGCGGCGAGGCGAAGGCTGACTGAACGGCCGAATGAAATCATGCCCCCGATCGGGGGACGCCAGGGCACGCGACGGGACTCAGCCGGAGAAGCGGAAATGGCCGCTGCGCAGCACGATCTCGCGCGCCTCGGTCAGCTCGAACAGGCTTTCGGCCAGGCGCTCGATGCGCTGGCGGTTGCTGGTGAAGGCTGCGACCAGGTCTTCCTCGCGCGGCGAACGCGCGCCGAAATGGGCCTCGAGGGCCTCGGCGGTGACGGAATACAGGGTGGGACTGCCGTTGACCGTGGCGGGGCAGGACAGCGTGAGGCTGGCTGCGCAGTAGGTCGGGAGGCTGCGAGGGAACGTGATGTCGGACATGGCGTGCCTCGTGCTGGCGGCGGGCGTATTAGATCAATATAGGCCATTGCCGCGTTCCGTAAAGCCCGGCCAGTACGCTGGCCGGGCCGGCAAGCTTCTTTCTTGACGCCGCTCAGCTGCTGTGCGCCCGCCGGCGCACCGGCGGCTTGCGCGCGGCCGCGCCCAGCGTGCGCAGGTCCGCCACCGCGGCATGGGCGGCGGCGATATGCGCGGCGGCGTAGTCGGCCTGTTCCGCCAGGAAGGCGTCGAGCGCGGCAGCGGGTAGCAGCGCAGGGCGCTCGGTGTCGCCGGCAGTGTCTGCCAGGCCCGGCCGCATCGCCAGCTCGGCCAGTTGGGCTTCCAGCTGCGTCAGGAGCGCGCGCACTTCAGCGCCGGCGGGAAGCGTGAAAACGCCCGACTCTACCCCGGCTCGCACCACGCCGGCCAGCGCGGCCATGCGGCGCGCGCTCGCATGCACGCGCTGGTAGGCCCCGGCATAGTCCGGCGCCAGCGCGCCGGCGGTCTGTGCCAGCGTGAGTTCGGCGCGGGTGGAAGCCCGTCCGGCGGCAATGCGCAAGGCTTCCAGCCGCGGCACGGCAAGCGGCGTCGTGGCCTCAGCCACGCGGCTGGCCGCGAAAGCGGCTCGCAGGTAGACCGCGTTGACCGCCACCGCGTCGACGGCATGGCGGAACACGCGCGACATCTCCACGCGCGGTGCCAGCACATAGTACGTGGCCAGCGCGATCAGGCAGCCCAGCGCGGTATCGATGCCGCGCAGCGCGGCAAAGTGGCTGCTGTCGACGGCCGGCGCGCCCACCCATGAGAACAGGATCACGGCCGGTGTCAGGCAGAACGCGAACGCCCCGGGCTGCCCGGCAAGGCGGCTGGCATAGGCCCCGGCCAGGAAGGCCGCGCTGATGCCCAGCGCTACCACCGGCGCCGGATGGAGCAGGCCGATCACACAGGCGCACAATGCGCCAGCCAGCGAGCCCGCAAAGCGTTTCACGGAAACCTGCCGGGTAGTCTGCAACTGGGGGCTGAGCACCATAATCACGGTCACCGCCACCCAATAGCCATGGTCCAGCCGCCACCACTGCGCTGGCAGCAGGCTGAGGCTGCCGGCCAGCGCCAGGCGCAGGGCGTGGCGCGTGGCCAGGGCATCGCCTGCGGCGTGGTCGGCCAGCCCGCGCAGCATCTGCGCCAGCCCGTGCCCGATGCCGCGCCGCGGCCAGCGGAAGCTCGCGCGCCATCGGTCGAAATCCGGATGGCGCGCCAGGGCGGATAGTGCCGACTGGTAGGGGGGCGGGGCGCTGGCATTGGCCACGGGCGCGGTCAGGCGCCGCAGTTCGTGGCGCAGCGCCGCGCTCAAGGCCGGCAGGTCGGGCGCGTGCCGCGCCAGGGCCTGGCCAACTTGCTCGCGGGCGTCGGCGATGCAGCGTGCGATATGACGCAACGGCGGCTGCATCGGCAAGCCCTGGGCGGTGCCGGCGCGCTCGCGCAGCTCGCCCGCGACGATCAGCAGCGCAAACAGGGCGTCGGCGACACCCACGGCATAGCCATAGTGCAGGAGCGTGCTGGCGTCGTGCAGGCTGCGTCGGGCCTCGATGGCCCCGCGCGCAGCCTCGATGCGGTTGCGGATGTCCTGCTTGCAGGTGGCGAGCTCATTGCCGTGGCGGGTGTCGGCGAGTGCCGTGGCGAGCCGGACCAGCGCGTCGTAGGCGGCCACGATCTCGGTGCGTGGCCGGTCGTCGCGGGTCGACGGGATCAGTGCCAGGCAAGCCAGGCACGCGAACACGCCGCCGCGCAGGAAGTCGAGCCCGCTTTGCAGGGCCTGCACGGCGAGCTCAGGCCCGGCCGCAGGCTGCAGGCACGCGGCCACCAGCACGACATAAAGCAGCTTGGCCGCCAGCGCACTGGCCGGGCCGCGCGTCTCTGCCAGGCCTGCGGCAAGCCCTCCCGCCATCACGACCAGTACGGCCAGCCAGGGCGAAGGCGCGACGGCCGCGCCCAGCGCGCTGGCTACCGCCCCGCCAATGCCGACCGCTCCCAGGCTGGATAGCCGTGCCGACGCCGTGCCTTGCCGGTCCGCCAGGCAGGTCCAGATCGAGGCCGTTGCCGACCACAGGTAGCCTGCATCCCCGGTCAGCCAGCCAATACCGGCAAGGGCCAGGAACGACAGTGCATAGATGATCCCGCGCCGGAGCAGCACGGGGTCAGGCCAATAGCGGGCAAGGAGGGCGGAGGCGAACATGCGGGCCGGGATCCACGCGGGCCTGCCCGGTCGGGCGCCCGTCGTGAGACCACTCTACGATACCGTTTGCTGCATTGCAACAAAACTGGCCTGTCGGCCGCAGCATCAGGTCGCCGCACCAAGGTGGCGCGAGCAAGCCCCGTGGCGAGGATCCAAGCACGATTGCTGCGCCAGCAGGCGCAAACGTACACAGGGGTTGTGACAGTTTCGGCGCGAAGGCGAAAAAAAACCCACGCAGGTTGTGCGTGGGTTGGAATCCACCGAGGTGGTGGAGGAGACAGACTCCAATATACATGGTTTGTTGCGACGCACCAAGTGGTCATGTGTCAATGTCCGACATTGCGCACAATGGTGTTGTATCGATGCGACAAAATCCGGTTTCGGACCATTCATGTCCCTAGCGGAACAGATATGCGGCACCTACGGCACACATGATCCCGGCAGCATCGGCCACCAGTGCACAACCCAGTGCGTGGCGCGTATTGCGCACATTGATGCTGCCGAAGTAGACCGCCAGCACATAGAAAGTGGTCTCGGTCGAGCCCTGGATGATCGCCGCCAGCCTTCCCTGGAGCGAGTCCACGCCATAGGTCGTCATCACATCCACCATCAGCCCGCGCGCGCCGGCGCCGGACAGGATCTTCATCAGCCCGACCGGCAGTGCCGGCACGAAGTCCGTATTGACGCCCAGCTGGGCAAAGCCCAGCGTCAGCCAGCCCATCAGCACGTCCATGCAGCCGGTGGTCCGGAACAGGCCGATGGCTACGAGGATCGCCACCAAGTAGGGAATGATCTGCACGGCGACGCCAAAACCTTCCTTGGCGCCATCGATAAAGGCTTCATAGACATTGACCCGCCGCAGCGCGCCGCAGACCAGGAACAGCGTGATCAGCGACAGGATGAAGCCGGCGCCGGCCAGTGCCGTCACGCTGCCCACCTGCTCCGGCGGCGCGTGCCGCAGCCAGGCGAACATCCCGCCCAGCAGCGCCGCGACCAGCCCGAACGCCACCAGCACGGCCGGGCGCAGCAGGTTCAGCCGCTGCACCCACGCCACCGCCAGCAGGCCGGCCAGGCATGAGCCGCCGGTGGCCAGCAGCGTCGGCAGGAAGATATCGGCCGCATTGAAACCCACCAGCCCCTGCTTGACCGCAATGGCCTGCCGGATCGCGATCACCGAGGTCGGGATCAGCGTCAGCCCGGCCGTATTCAGCACGATGAACATGATCTGCGCATTGGTGGCCACGTCCGGACGCCGGTTCAGCGTCTGCAGCTCGCGCATGGCATTCAGGCCGAGCGGCGTGGCGGCATTGTCCAGCCCGAGCAGGTTGGCCGACACGTTCATCATCATCGCCCCCTGGGCCGGATGCCCCTGCGGCACGCCGGGGAAGAAATGGCGCAGCAGCGGGTTCACCAGCCGGGCGAAGGCATCGACCACGCCGGCGCGCTCGCCGACCCGCATGATGCCGAGCCACAGGCTCATCACCCCGGCCAGGCCGAGCGCGATCTCGAAGGCCGTGCGCGCGCTGTCGAACAGGCTCGCCAGCATCGCCGGGAACACGGTGAGATCGCCGCTGGCCAGGCGGACGCAGGCGGCGACAAAGGAAATCAGGAAGAAACCGAGCCAGACAACGTTCAGGGCCATCGGAATGCGGGAAGCGGGGAAATCGAAGCCGGGGAGATTCCCGGCACGGCGTGCAGCTCAGCCGATCACGGCCCCGCGTTCGGCCAGCAGCTCGCGCAGGATCGAGCGGTGGCAGTGCGCCTCGTTCTCGCAGTAGCAGCCTACCGAGAAATTGGTCTGGTGCGACAGCGCCGCCAGCAGGTCGAGCGTGCGGCTGGCGTCCGGCTCGGCCATTTCCTTGCGGAAGTGCCGCACGAACGCCCGCCATTGCTTGTCATCGGTGGCCTGCAGCGCCTGGGCCACCAACTCGGGCGATGGCGACAGCACGGGATACCAGACATCGTAGAAATCGCGGCTGGCAAACTCGGATTTGGGCACGCCCCGCGGCGGCCGGCGCACAGTGCCGATGCGCAGGCCTTCATCGGCCGCGCGCGGCGTGCCCAGTCTTACGATTCGGATGGTCATGGAGGGGTCCCGCTCATGTCCGCCGACGCGTGTGCGTCCGGCTAAAGTCCCAGATCATGAATCATGGTGTCGCGCATGACAAACTTCTGCACCTTGCCCGTCACAGTCATCGGCATTTCCGAGACAAAGCGGATATAGCGCGGAATCTTGTAGTGGGCAATCTGGTCTCGGCAGAACGTCCGGATCTCTTCCTCGGTGGCGCTCTGGCCGGTTTTGAGCACGATCCAGGCGCAGACCTCCTCGCCGTACTTCTGGTCAGGCACGCCAAAGACCTGCACTGCCTGCACCTTGGGATGGCGGAACAGGAATTCCTCGATCTCGCGCGGGTAGATGTTCTCGCCGCCACGGATCAGCATGTCCTTGACCCGGCCGACGATGTTGCAGTAGCCCTCGTCGTCAATGGTGGCGAGGTCGCCGGTGTGCATCCAGCCGTCGCGGATGGCCTCGCGGGTGCGCTCGTCGTCTTCCCAGTAGCCTTGCATCACGGAATAGCCGCGGGTGCAGAGCTCGCCGGTGGCGCCGGTCGGCACGACCTCGCCGAGGGCGTCGACCACCTTGCATTCCAGGTGCGGCTGCACCCGGCCGACGGTGGCGACGCGCTTGTCCAGCGGATCGTCGGTGGCGCTCTGGAACGAGACCGGGCTGGTCTCGGTCATGCCATAGGCAATGGTGACCTCCGACATATGCATGTCCGCCACCACGCGTTTCATGACCTCGATCGGGCAGGGGGCGCCGGCCATGATGCCGGTGCGCAGGGTCGAGAAGTCGAAGCGGCTGAACTCCGGATGGTCCAGCTGGGCGATAAACATGGTCGGCACGCCATGCAGGGCGGTGCAGCGTTCCTCGCTGGCCGCCTGCATGGTCGCGAGCGGATCGAAGGCCTCGCCCGGGAACACCATGCAGGCGCCGACCGAGACGCAGGCCAGCACCGACAGCACCATGCCGAAGCAGTGATAGAGCGGCACCGGGATGCACAGTACGTCACTGTCGCCAAGTCGCATCGCCATGGTGACAAAGCGGCCGTTGTTGACCACGTTGTGATGCGTCAGGGTGGCGCCCTTGGGGTTGCCGGTGGTGCCGCTGGTGAACTGGATATTGATGGCGTCAAGCGCGGAGAGCGTGGCGGTCACCGCGTCCAGGCGCGCAGTATCGGGTTCGGCCAGCAGTGCGTCGTAATTGAGCATGCCGGGCGTCGCCTCGCCTCCCATGCGGATCACCCACTGCAGCCGGGGCAGCCGGGCGGCGCGCAGCGCACCCGGCTCGGCTTCGGCCAGCTCCGGTGCCAGCGCCTGGAGGGTGGCCAGGTAGTCGCTGGTCTTGAAACGCGCGGCCGTGATCAGCATGCGCACGCCCGCCTTGTTCAGCGCGTATTCCAGCTCCGCCTGGCGGTAGGCCGGATTGATATTGACCAGGATGGCGCCGATGCGCGCGGTGGCGAACTGGGTCACCAGCCATTCGGGCCGGTTCGGCGCCCAGATGCCGACGCGGTCGCCCGGCTGGATCCCGCGCCGGAGCAGGCCGCTGGCCAGGCGATCGACCTGGTCGCTGAACTCCGCCCAGCTCCAGCGCACACCATGCTCGCGGAACACCACCGCCGGGCCGCCCGGGTTTGCGGCGACCGTGCGCGCCAGCAATGCCGGAATCGTATCATCAGACAGGGGGATGTCGGTGCTGCCGGCGACCAGGGAGAGGCCGGGCGTCACGGGTCGGGTCATCTTGTCTCCTTCAACTGCTCTGCTTGGCATTCGACGTCTATATATAAAGAAGGCGTCTCGGGTTGGGCCAACGCCCACGGCCTCAGCTTACGCCGAGGCGCCGCTGGATGCTGTCACCACCGCGACATTTGCGCCTCGTGCGCCGCTTTTGCGAGGACTTCGAATTATTTCGCGAAATCGCTTGCCAGTCGCTCCTGCGTCCCTTAATATTCGCCCCCTCGCAACACAACGCAGCGCTGCAAAGCAGACGCAGCAAGGGTTGCGGGGTCGACCGGGATG
>NZ_JBYSYA010000038.1:0-41954 GCF_058782785.1 Cupriavidus sp. FW306-01-F10A | reverse complement strand
TCACGCCCGGCAGCAGCTTGACCCCGCGCTGCACCGCGTGCGCGACGATCTTCATGGTCACGGCGACGCTGACATTGATCACGCCCGGCACTTGCCGCACCGCAGCAACCACCAGCTTGCGGATCGGATCGAACTGGCTCTTCGCGGGGTAGCCGAGTTCGACTTCCAGCGAGACATCGCCGCCGTCGACGCGGATATTCCTGGCCGAGCGGGTGGACACCAGGTCCTTGCCCGTATTGGGATCGATGACGGTGCGCAGGGCTTCGGTGACCTGCTCAGTGCTGACGCTCAAGACAAACTCCGCTTCGATGATTTGGGGGATTGGCGCATGATGGCCTGCGCCTAATGTATCAAAGTATGCAGCACCGGCCATGAACGCCGGAAATCCGCGCGCAATACCCTGCATTGGGTGTGGGATTACAGACATTTACAAATCTCACAAGCTTGCACTTGTGCGCGCGCCGCCATATCCATATTGTAGTGCGGTTGGACGGCCCGGTACGCCGGCATCGCAGGCGGTTGCCCGCACCGGCCGGGCCCGACGCGTACAAAGGGTTACCTGCCGCTAGCCTTGGCGTTACCATCGCGATGCGGTACCAAGAACATTTACGGGAACATCAGAAGGAGAAAGCATGAAGATCAAGCTCGTTACTGTCTCGCTCGCCGCTGCCACGCTGCTGGCCGCAGGTTGCGCCACTGAACAGCAGACCCATACGGCAGTCGGCACCGGCGTGGGCGCCGCGGTCGGCGCCGGGCTTGGCAACCTGATCGGCGGCAATACCACCGGCACGCTGGTGGGCGCGGCAGTGGGCGGTGCCATCGGCGGCGCAACCGGCTACAACTGGAACGCCATCCGCGGCAAGCTGAACAAGGACACCGCGGGCACGGGCACCCAGATCACCGAGCAGCCGGATGGCACGCTCAAGGTCAACATCCCCAGCCAGGTTACCTTCGATACCGACAGCGCCACCATCAAGCCGTCGTTCCGCTCGGTGCTCGACCAAGTCGCGCAGACCCTGGGCCAGCACCAGGACGTGAGCGCCAACGTGGTGGGCCATACCGACAGCACCGGCAACCCCAGCTACAACATGCAGCTGTCGCAGCGCCGCGCCCAGAGCGTGGCCGGCTACCTGGGTGATCGCGGCGTCGCACGCAACCGCCTGACGGCCGAAGGGCGCGGGCAATCCCAGCCAGTTGCGGACAACGGCTCGGAGGCCGGACGGGCACAAAATCGCCGCGTCGAAATTTTTTTGAAACCAATTCAAGGATGACCTAGTCATAGAAACAGGTGCCGCTTGCCACCGTTGCTGGCTCGCGATGGGTGGCTGACCTCCCGGGCGGTACCTGATTTCTCCTCCTTTTCCGTTGTGGAAAGCTGCGCCGGCTCTGACCGGCGCTTTTTTTTGGCCGAACGGATCCGCCGGCTTCGTCATTCCGCCATGCGGAACCGGCGCGCAGGCGCTGGCCAGTTGCTAAAATAGCCCCTTCCCGGCACGCGCCTCCCCTCCTGGCTGGCGCCGTCCCCTGATACTTCCCCGCTCCTGACCGGCTCCTGTTTATGACCGCACGTCGCATCCTCGTCACATCCGCCCTGCCTTATGCCAACGGCCAGATCCATATCGGCCACCTGGTGGAATACATCCAGACCGATATCTGGGTGCGTTTCCAGCGCATGATGGGCAACGAGGTCTACTACGTCGGCGCCGACGACACCCACGGCACGCCGGTCATGCTGCGCGCAGAGAAGGAAGGCATCACGCCCAAGGCACTGATCGACCGCGTCTGGACCGAGCACAAGCGCGACTTCGACAGCTTCCTGGTGTCGTTCGACAACTACTACAGCACCGACGCGGAAGAAAACCGCGAGCTGTGCGAAAAGATCTACCTGGCCCTGAAGGCCGAGGACCTGATCGCCGAGCGCGAGGTCGAGCAGTTCTTCGACCCGGTCAAGAACATGTTCCTGCCGGACCGCTTCATCAAGGGCGAGTGCCCCAAGTGCGGCGCCAAGGACCAGTACGGCGACTCCTGCGAGGTCTGCGGCACCACCTACGTGCCGACCGACCTGAAGAACCCGTATTCGGTGGTGTCCGGCGCCACGCCGGTGCGCAAGTCGTCGGCCCATTACTTCTTCAAGCTGTCCGATCCGCGCTGCGAGACCTTCCTGCGCGAATGGGTGGCCGACCTGGCCCAGCCCGAAGCCGCCAACAAGATGCAGGAATGGCTGGGCGCCGCGGGCGAGGCCTCGACCCTGTCCGACTGGGACATCTCGCGCGATGCGCCCTACTTCGGCTTCGAGATCCCCGGCGCGCCCGGCAAGTATTTCTACGTGTGGCTGGACGCCCCGATCGGCTACTACGCCAGCTTCCAGAACCTGGCCGCGAAGAAGGGCATCGACTTCGACGCCTGGGTCGGCCCGCATTCCACCGCCGAGCAGTACCACTTCATCGGCAAGGACATCCTGTACTTCCACACGCTGTTCTGGCCGGCGATGCTGCGCTTCTCGGGCTACCGCACCCCGACCAATGTGTTCGCCCACGGCTTCCTGACCGTGGACGGCGCCAAGATGAGCAAGTCGCGCGGCACCTTCATCACCGCGCAGAGCTATGTCGACACCGGCATGAACCCGGAATGGCTGCGCTACTACTTCGCCGCCAAACTCAACGCGAGCATGGAAGACCTCGACCTGAACCTCGATGACTTCATTGCGCGCGTGAACAGCGACCTGATCGGCAAGTACGTCAATATCGCCAGCCGCGCCGCGGGCTTCCTGGTCAAGCGCTTCGAAGGCAAGGTCGACGAAGCCGCGCTGGCCCACCCGCTGCTCGAGCAGCTGCGCCAGGCCGCACCGCAGGTCGCACACCTCTACGAAACCCGCGAGTACAGCAAGGCGTTGCGCCTGGTGATGGAGCTGACCGATGCGGTCAACGCCTTCGTCGACACCGAGAAGCCGTGGGAACTGGCCAAGGACGAAAACAAGCGCGCGGCGCTGCATGCGGCATGCTCGGTCTCGCTGGAAGCCTTCCGCCTGCTGACGGTCTACCTGAAGCCGGTGGTGCCGAACGTGGCTGCCGGCGTTGAGCGCTTCCTGAACGTCGAGCCGCTGGACTGGCGTGCCATCGACAAGCAGCTGTCGGCTGCCAGCCCGGTGCAGGCCTACCAGCACCTGATGACGCGCGTCGATGCCAAGCAGGTCGATGCGCTGCTGGCTGCCAACCGCGAATCGCTGCAGGCAACCGCGGCGCCGGCCGCCGCGGGCGCGGCGATCGAGCCGATCGCCGACACCATCACCATCGACGACTTCGCCAAGGTGGACCTGCGCGTCGCGAAGATTGTCGAATGCCAGAAGGTGGAAGGTTCGAACAAGCTGCTGCAGCTGACGCTGGATCTGGGCGAAGGCCGCACCCGCAACGTGTTCTCCGGCATCCAGTCGGCCTACACGCCGGAGCAGCTGGTCGGCAAGCTGACCGTGGTGGTGGCCAACCTGGCCCCGCGCAAGATGAAGTTCGGCGTGTCCGAAGGCATGGTGCTGGCTGCGTCTGCGGCGGATGAGAAGGCCGCGCCGGGCCTGTATATCCTGGAACCGCACGAGGGCGCGGTGCCGGGCATGCGCATCGGCTGAAGCAGGGCACTCATCGCCGTTCCCCTCTCCCGCTGTCGGGAGAGGGCGGCAAATCCGCGGTAACGCCATGTTCCGCGCGTTCCATCGGTTGCGATCCAAGGCCAGCCAGGCCTCTGGATCGACCCGCCACACCGCCCGAGATTCTGCAATGCAGAACAGAACGGGCAGCCCTTCCCCCTCCCCCTTGCTCCCGCGCTATGCACGCGCGGCATGTCATACATGGTTCCGGCGCATCGCGCTTGTGACCCCTGGACGAGCCGCGTAGATTCCACCTCGCAGAATCACAAACCAAAAAACAGAAGCCGGCCACGCAACGCTGCTTGCGCGATGCCGCTTCGCATGGAAGGGGACATTTGTGAAGAAGCTCCTGATCGCCAATCGTGGCGAGATCGCGTTGCGCGTGCAACGCGCCGCACGAGACCTTGGCATCGCCACCGTGGCGGTCTATGCCACCGACGACGATGCCAGCCGGCACCGCCTGCTGGCCGACGAAGCTGTTGCGCTGCAGGGCCAGGGGGCCGCTGCCTATCTCGACATTCCCGCCATCATCAGCGCAGCGCGCGCTACCGGCTGCGACGCCATCCACCCTGGCTATGGCTTTCTCAGCGAGCGCGCCGACTTTGCCAGCGCTTGCGCAGCCGCGGAGATCGTCTTTGTCGGCCCCGAGCCCGAGCAGCTGGCCCTGTTCGGCGACAAGGGCCGCGCGCTGGCGCTGGCCGCGCGCTGCGGCGTACCGGTGATGCCCGCCACCGCGGGCGGCGCCACGCTCGATGCGGTGACCGCATTCTTCGACGAACAGGACGGCGCCGGCGTGGTGCTCAAGGCGGTGGGCGGCGGCGGCGGGCGTGGCATGCGCGTGGTGCGCGAGCGCGACGCGCTGCCCGAAGCCTATGCGCGCTGCCGCTCCGAAGCACGCTCGGCCTTCGGCATCGATGCCATCTACGCCGAACGGCTGGTGGCCCGCGCGCGCCATATCGAAGTGCAGATCGCCGGCGACGGCCACCATGTGATCGCACTGGGCGAGCGTGACTGCACGCTGCAACGCCGTTTCCAGAAAGTGGTCGAGATCGCGCCCAGCCCGGCGCTCGATCCGGCGCTGCGCCAGCGCATTGTCGATGCCGCCTGCACGCTCGCGCGCGAAGCGCGCTACCGCAGCCTGGGCACGTTTGAATTCCTGGTCGAAGAGCCCGAGGACGGTGCGCGCCGCGATGGCGCGGCCCTGCCCTTTGTCTTTATCGAAGCCAACCCGCGCCTGCAGGTCGAGCACACCGTCACCGAGCAGGTCACCGGCATGGACCTGGTGGCCGTGCAGCTGGGGCTGGCCGAAGGCCGGCGCCTGGCGGAACTGGGGCTGGACCCGCAGCACCCGCCGCGCGTGCGCGGCTATGCCATCCAGGTGCGCGTGAATGCCGAGGCCACCGATGCGCAAGGGCTGGCACGCCCGGCACAGGGGCGGCTGGAGCGCTTCGATCCGCCCACCGGGCCGGACGTGCGCGTCGACACCCACGGCTATACCGGCTATGCACCGTCCGCGCATTACGACACGCTGCTGGCCAAGCTGATCGTCACCTCGGCCAGCGACAACTTCGCTGACGCAGTGCGGCGCCTGCAGCGCGCGCTCGGGGAATTCAATATCGGCGGCATCGCCACCAACCTCGACCTGCTGCGGGCGCTGGCCGAGCGCGACGACTTTGCCAGCCAGCACGTGCATACGCGCTATATGGAAGCCGCGCTGCCCGCCCTGCTGGAACGCGCCGCGCAGATTGCGGCGCACGACGCGGCGCGGCAGGCCCTCGCAGGAGGCAGCGCCCCCAGGGTGGCGGCACCTTCCAGCACGGCAAGCTTCGAGGAGCAACTGGGCGAGGGCCTGTGCGCGGTGCGCGCGCCTATGAACGGACGCGTGATCGAACTGGCGCGCGAGAACGACCTGGTCAAGGCTGGCCAGACCGTGGCCGTGCTCGATGCGATGAAGATGGAACATGCCATCGTGGCCGAGCACGCGGGCCGCGTGATCGACCTGCGCACCGCTTCCGGCGAGCAAGTCGCCGAGGGCCAGGTCATGCTGGTGCTGGAGCCTGCCGACGCTGGCGCCCATGCCGACGGCGAGGCCGAGCACACCGACCCGTCAGCGATCCGCGCCGACCTGCAGCGCGTGCTCGACCGCCATGCCTTCCTGTACGACGCGGCCCGCCCCGAGGCCGTGGCACGCCGCCATGCGCGCGGCCAGCGCACCGCGCGCGAGAACGTCGACGACCTGTGCGATGCCGGCAGCTTCCGCGAATACGGCGGCCTGGCGCTGGCGGCACAGGCCAGCCGGCGCAGCGAGGCCGACCTGATCGCCAACACCCCTGCCGACGGGCTGATCACCGGCACCGGCGCCGTCAACGGCAGCCTGTTCGCACCGGAGCGCGCGCGCTGCGCGGTGCTGGCCTACGACGCCACCGTGCTGGCCGGCACCCAGGGCAAGCGCAACCATATCAAGACCGACCGCATCCTGGAGGTGGCGCTGCGGAACCGGCTGCCGACGGTGATCTTTGCCGAAGGCGGCGGCGGCCGCCCGGGCGACATTGACTTCCCCACCGTGGCCGGCCTGTACCAGCCTTCGTTCGCCGCCTTCGCCGAGCTGAGCGGCGAAGTGCCGGTGGTGGGCATCGCCTCCGGGCGCTGCTTTGCCGGCAATGCCGCGCTGCTGGGCTGTTGCGACCTGATCATCGCCACGCGCAACGCCAACATCGGCATGGCCGGCCCGGCCATGATCGAAGGCGGCGGCCTGGGCGTGTTCCGCCCCGAGGATATCGGCCCGGCCACGGTGCAGTACCACAACGGCGTGGTCGACCTGCTGGTCGACGATGAGGCCGACGCGGTGGCCGCGGCCAGGCATTACCTGTCAATGTTCCAGGGCCGTGTCGACGACTGGCAGGCGCCTGACGCGCTGGCGCTGCGCCAGGTGGTGCCGGAAAACCGCCTGCGTGTCTACGACACGCGCGCCGCCATCGCCGGCCTGGCCGACGCGGGCAGCGTGCTGGAACTGCGCGCCGGCTTCGGCACCGGCATCCACACCGCGCTGGCGCGCATCGAAGGCCGGCCCGTGGGCATTCTCGCCAACAACCCGCGCCACCTCGGCGGCGCCATCGATGCCGACGCCGCCGACAAGGCCGCGCGCTTCATGCAGGTGTGCAATGCGCACGGGCTGCCGATCGTATCGCTGATCGACACTCCGGGCTTCATGGTGGGCCCGGAGGTCGAGGCCCGCGCCCAGGTGCGCCATGTGTCGCGCATGTTCGTCGCCGGCGCCAAGCTGCGCGTGCCGTTCCTGGCGGTGGTGCTGCGCAAGGGCTACGGCCTGGGCGCAATGGCGATGGCCGCGGGCGGCTTCCGCGCGCCGACCTTCACGGTCTCGTGGCCAACCGGCGAATTCGGCGGCATGGGCCTGGAGGGCGCGGTGCGGCTGGGCTTCCGCAAGGAGCTGGAAGCGCTGCCGGCCGGCCCGCAGCGCGATGCGCTGTACCAGCAGCTGGTGGCGCAGATGTACGAGCGCGGCCATGCCATCAACGCCGCTGCGGCATTGGAACTCGACGCCGTGATCGACCCTGCCGCCACCCGCCAGTGGGTGGTCAGCGGGCTCGAGGCCGGTGCCGCCAATCCGCAGCGCCCGATGCGCACCTTCGTCGACGCCTGGTAGGCGCGGCGGCAGACAGAACCAGAGCGAAAGCAAGAGGAGACAGCAGATGAACGAACAGGCGTTCTTCGAGGACCTGGAAGCCCGGCATCGCAAGATCTGGCCCGCAGGCCTGCCCGATGCACCGGTCTATCCCCATGGCGAGGCTCCGCTGGGCGACTACCTGCGCGCGTGGGCGCGCAAGCGCCCGGACCACGCCGCGCTGGTCTGGTACGGCACCACCGTGACCTATGCCGAGCTCGACGACCTGTCCGAGCGCTGCGCCGCGCTGCTCAAGGACCGCGGCGTGGGCGCGGGCGACCGGGTGGCGGTGATGATGGGCAACTGCCCGCAGTTCCACGTGGTCTTCTACGGCATCCTGAAGCTGGGCGCGGTCTATGTGCCGGTGAACCCGCTCTTCAAGGAACAGGAGCTGGTCTACGAACTGAACGATGCCGGCGCCACCACCGCCATCGTGCAGGACCAGCTTGCGCCGCTGCTGATGTCGGTGCGCGCACAGACGCGGCTGCACACCGTCTACACCACCAGTGCCGGCGCGATGCTGCCGGCGCAGCCGGACCTGCCGCTGCCAGCGGGCCTCGACGCGCCTCCGCTGGCAGTGGACGGCACCATCGACCTGCTGCAGGCGCTGCGCGACACCACGCCGGTCGCACTGCCCCCGGTCGACATGGACGCGCTGGCCGCGCTGAACTACACCGGCGGCACCACCGGCCTGCCCAAAGGCTGCATGCACACGCAGCGCGACATGGTCTACACCGCAGCGGCTTCCTACGCGCTCACCGGCGGTGTCGATGCGGAACGGCTGGCAGAGGGCTCGAACGACGTGATGCTGAACTTCCTGCCGATGTTCTGGATCGCGGGCGAGAACCTCGGGCTGATCTATCCGATCTTCAGCGGCGCGACCGTGGTGCTGCTGGCGCGCTGGGACCCGGTGGCGGTAATGGCCGCGATCGAGCGCTATCGCGTCAACCGCACCTTCGTGGTGGTGGACAACGCGGTCGAACTGATGAACCACCCCGAATCCGGCCGCTACGACCTGCGTTCGCTGCAGCACACGCGCGCCGCCTCGTTCATCCGCAAGATCACCCCCGACATCCGCCAGCGCTGGCACGCGCTGACCGGCAGCATCATTGCCGAAGGCGCCTGGGGCATGACCGAGACCCATACCAGCGACACCTTCACCACCGGCATGCAGGACGACGACATGGACCTGCGCGGCCGCCCGGTCTTTGTCGGCCTGCCGGTGCCGGGCACGCGCATCAAGATCTGCGACTTCGACACCGGCGCGGTGCTGCCGGTCGGCGAGGAAGGCGAGATCGTGGTCAGCACGCCGTCGCTGTTCAAGGGCTACTGGGGCCGCCCCGACGTCGATGCCGAGGTATTCCGCGACGGCTGGTTCCGCACCGGCGATATCGGCGCCTATGACGAGGCGGGCTACCTGCATTTCCTGGGACGGCGCAAGGAGATGCTCAAGGTGCGCGGCATGAGCGTGTTCCCGTCCGAGCTGGAGGTGCTGCTGTCGCGCCACCCGGCGGTGCTGGGGTCGGCCGTGGTGGGCCGCCCCGACCCGGACAAGGGCCAGGTGCCGGTGGCCTTTATCCGCCTGCGCGCCGAGCACGCCGACGGCATCACTGCCGACACGCTGCATGCATGGTGCCGCGAGCAGATGGCGGTCTACAAGGTGCCCGAGATCCGCATCCTGCCCGAGTTCCCGCTGACCGCCACCGGCAAGGTGCGCAAGGTCGAGCTGCAGGCCTTGCTGGATACCGAGGCCGGCGGCTGAACGGGACCGCTGTCGGGTAGTACCGCCGTACCGGACCAGGACGCCGCGCGCGCCTCCGGCACGCATGCGCGTCGAGCAAGCGCGGCTGGCGTGCAACGGCACAACGAGGGAGCCAACGGTTATGCAGGACCGATCCACCGGCAATGCCTTCAAGGAAGACCGCCACTTCGTCACCGCGCTGGCGCGCGGGCTGGAAGTGCTGGCCTGCTTCCGCACCAGCGACCGCGTGCTGGGCAACCAGGAAATCGCCCGGCGCTGCGGGCTGCCCAAGTCGACCGTATCGCGCCTGACCTCCACCCTGACCCGGCTGGGCTACCTGGCGCAGGCCGAAGGCAGCCACAAGTACAGCCTGGGCACGGCCTGCCTGCGGCTGGGCAGCGCCATGCTGTCGCGGCTGGACATCCGCAAGGTGGCGCGACCGCTGATGCAGGAGCTGGCGGACTTTTCCGGCGGCACGGTGTCGCTGGGCACGCGCGACCGCTTCTCGATGATCTATGTCGAGCACTGCCGCAGCTGCGCCGCGATTGCGCTGACGCTCGATACCGGCTCGCGCATTCCGGTCGCCACCTCGGCCATCGGCCGCGCCTGGCTGGCGGTGGTGCCGGACGAAGAGCGGCAGGCCTTCATGGAACAGGTGCGCGACGTCGACGACATGGCGTGGCCGCGCCTGCGCCAGGGCATCGAACAGGGCCTGGCGGACCACCTCACCCTGGGCGTGACCTGCTCGATGGGCGATTGGCAGCCAGACGTCAACGGCATCGCGCGCGGCTTCGAGCCCGGCCATGGCATGCCGCCCATGGCCCTCAACGTGGGCGGACCGTCGTTCCGCCTGTCCCCGTCATTCCTGCTCGACGAGGTGCGCCCGCGCCTGCTGGAGGTGGTACGCCAGCTGGAAGGCAGCTTCCCGCGCTGAGCGCATCAGTTATCCACACCAACAGCGCCGCCACGAGACGGCGCAACAGGAGGAGCACCATGCAAGTGAAGTTGACCGACGCCGCCCGGCGCCGCCTGCTGGCCGGCATGCTGGCCGCCGCCACCATCCCCGCGGCCCAGGCCGCCCCGCCCTCGCCGGCCACCGGCAGCCTCACCGTCGCCTTCGGCGCGGAGTCGACCACGCTCGACCCGGTCAAGATCTCGGCCGGCGTCGACCACTACTTTGTCGGCCAGATCTTCGAGATGCTGGTGCGCCGCAATGCTGCGCTCAAGGACGAGAACTGGCTGGCGGAGAACTGGAAGCTGGAAACCGGCAAGGACGGCAAGCCCGTTCTCGACGTGCAGCTGCGCAAGGGCGTGCGCTTCCACAACGGCGACCCGCTGACCTCCGAGGACCTCGAGTTCTCCTGGCAACGCCAGCGCGACCCCAAGAGCAGCTTCTTCTCGCACTATGTCTCGTCGGTCGAGCGTTTCGAGATCGTGGATGCGCACCGCTTCAGGCTGCATTTCAAGGAGCCGGATGCGCAGTTCATCGTCGGCAACATGCAGCTGTGGGCCATGCCCAAGAAGTACATCCAGAAGGTCGGCGAAGAAGAGTTCGCCCGCAAGCCGGTCGGCACCGGCCCATGGAAGTTTGTCTCGCGCACGGTCAAGGACGAGCTGAAGCTGGAAGCCTTTGACGGCTACTGGAACAAGGAAAAGCGGCCCGGCGTCAAGGACCTGACCATCAAGGTGATTCCCGAGGACCTGACCCGGGTGGCGGCCTTCAAGACCGGCAAGGTCGATTTCATCGACAACGTGCCGCCTTCGATGGTCGAAGAGTTCAAGAAGATGCCGGGCGTGAAGACCGTCACGCTGGTGAGCGGCAACAACCTCTTCCTCAATTTCAACACGCAGATGCCGAAGTCGCCGTTCAACGATGTGCGCGTGCGGCAGGCGGCCGCGCACGCCATCGATGTCGACGCCATCATCAAGCGCGTGCTGTTCGGCCAGGGCGAGCGCTATGCGCAGGTGGGCAAGGAGTCGAATGGCTACGACCCCGAACTCAAGCCCTACGCCTTCGACCAGAAGCGTGCGCGCGAGCTGCTCAGGCAGGCGGGCTACCCCAATGGCTTCGAGACCCCCTGCTACAACCTCACCACGCCGCGCGAACCGGGCGTGAAGGAAGTGGGCGAAGCCATGTATGCCTACCTGAGTTCCGTGGGCATCCGCTGCCAGGTGCGCAACCTGGAGTACGGGGCCTGGATCAGCCTGGGCAAGCGCGGCCGCTCGGGCCCGCCGGAGATGGACGGCGTGCTGAGCTGGATGTGGTCGCAGGGCCTGCCCGGCGACCCGGGACTGGCCTGGTCCGGCCATTTGCACAGCTACCAGAGCGGCGGCGGCTGGGGCACTTATTCCTACACCAGCGACCCCGAGGTCGACGCGCTGCTGGAGAAGCAGCGCCAGACCATGGACCCCGCGGCGCGCACCGCGCTGCTGCGCCAGATCGCGCGGCTCAAGCAGGAGCGCGTGCTGGGCGGCCTGCCGACCTACCGGCCGCTGGTGACCTTTGCCTGGCGCGACAACAAGATCAACTACGTGCCCTGGCCCATCCGCGACTACTGGCGCTCGTTCCAGGAAGTCAGCTGGAAGCAGCGCTGATCCGCCGCCGCGCCCGGCGCCCGTGCCGGACGCGGCATCCCCGCTGACGAATCTCCGACGGAGCCTGTCATGCCTATTGCAAAACGCCTGCTGCACGGCCTGATCAGCATCCTTGGCGCGAGCGTGATCATCTTCCTGATCTCGCGCCTGTCCGGCGACCCGCTTGCCTTGCTGCTGCCGGCCGACGCGCCGCCACAGGTGATCGAGGCAACGCGCCGCCATCTCGGCCTGGACCAGCCCCTGGTGGCGCAGTACCTGGTCTTCCTCGGCCATGCCGTCACCGGCGACTTCGGCAACTCTTACCGCTGGCAGGAACCGGCACTGGGGCTGATCCTGGAGCGGCTGCCGGCCACGGTGGAACTGGCGCTGGCCGCGCTGGGCTTCTCGATTGCGATGGCGGTGCCGTTCGGCGTGCTGTCGGCGGTCTACCGCGGCTCCTGGTTCGACCGCTTTGCCAAGGTCTTCGCCATGCTCGGCCAGGCCATGCCCAACTTCTGGGTCGGACTGCTGCTGATCCTGTTCTTCGCGGTGCAGCTGAACTGGCTGCCCGCGTTCGGGCGCGAATCGTGGAACAGCCTGGTGCTGCCCGCGATTGCGCTGGGCTGGTATCCGGTGGCCGCGCAGACCCGCGTGGTGCGCTCGGCCATGCTGGATGTGCTGGACAGCGACTACATCCGCATGGGCCGCGCCATGGGCCTGCCCGAGCACGTGCTGATCTGGAAGTACGCGCTGCGCAATGCGGCGATTCCGCTGGTGACCATCCTCGGTGTGTACTTCGCGGCGATGCTGGGCGGCGCCTTCGTGGTCGAAGTCATCTTCGCCTGGCCAGGCGTCGGCCGCACCGCGGTCGAGGCCGTGTTCGCGCGCGATTTTCCCGTGGTGCAGGCGGGCGTGATGCTCACCTCCGTGCTGTTCGTGCTGTCCAACCTGCTGGTCGACCTGAGCTACGGCCTGATCGACCCGAGGATCCGCCATGCCTGAGATCGCCGTTCCTCCTGCCAGCGCCACGGCGGCGCCGGCCCGCAAGCGCCAGCGGCGTGACCTGGGTGGCCTGCCCTGGTTTGCGCTGGCAATCTTCCCCGTGCTGCTGGTCTGCGCCGTCGGCGGCGAGGCGCTGCTGCCGCACGACCCCAACGGCCTCGACCTCGGCCTGGCCTTCCAGCCGCCGGCCTGGCTGGCGGGCGGCAGCTGGGCCTATCCGCTGGGCACCGACAACATGGGGCGCGACCTGCTCTCGCGCATCATGGCCGGCACGCGCATCTCGCTGGTGGTCGCGCTGTACGCGATCCTGATCTCGGGCGGCATCGGCACCGCCGCCGGCATGCTGGCCGGCTACTTCGGCGGACGCCTGGACGCGCTCATCATGCGGCTGGTCGATATCCAGATGTCGATCCCCGCGCTGGCGCTGGCGCTGGTGCTGGCCGCGGTGCTGGGCCCGGGCTTCAACACCGTGGTGCTGGTGATCGTGGTGACCTACTGGACCTGGTACGCGCGCATCGTGCGCGGCGAGGTGATGTCGCTCAAGCAGCGCGACTACGTGGCGCTGGCGCGCGTGGCCGGCTGCGGCACGCTCACCATCTTCCGCCGCCACCTGCTGCCCAACCTGCTCAACACCCTGCTGGTGCTGGCCACGCTGCAGGTGGGCCAGGTGATCATCTTCGAGGCCTCGCTCAGCTTTCTCGGGCTGGGCATCCAGCAACCCGATGTGTCGTGGGGGCTGATGCTGGCCGATGCGCGCAACTACATCACCAACGCATGGTGGGCCATCACCATGCCCGGACTGGCCATCATGGCCACCTGCCTGGCGTCCAACCTGCTGGGCGACTGGCTGCGCGACCACTTCGACCCGAAAAGGAGGCAGCTATGACCGGCCCCGATCCGCACGTGACGCAATGCCCGTCGCCCTCGCCCGCCGCCGGGGGCTCCCCCCGCGGCGCGCCCATGCTGTCGGTGCAGGGGCTGACCACGCACCTAGGACTGCGCCGCGGCACGGTGCGCGCCGTGGACGGGGTCGACCTGCACGTGCATGAGGGCGAGACCCTGGGCGTGGTGGGCGAATCCGGCTCCGGCAAGTCCATGACCATCCTGTCGATCCTGCGCCTGCTGCCGCGCCAGGGCGGCGTGCAACTGGGCGGCAAGGTGCTGCTCGATGGCGTTGACCTGCTGCAGCTGCCCGAGAAGACCATGAGCACGCAGTACCGCGGCCGCAAGATCGCGATGATCTCGCAGGATCCGCTGACCTCGCTGAACCCGGTCTTCACGGTGGGCGACCAGGTCGGCGCACCGCTGCGCTACCACGGCCGCGCCGACAGCCGCGAGGCGCGCCGGCGCCAGGTGGTGCAGGTGCTGGACAGCGTGCGCATCCCCTCGCCCGAGACGCGGCTGGACGATTATCCGCACCAGTTCAGCGGCGGCATGCGCCAGCGCGTGGTGACCGGCATGGCCATCGCCAGCGCGCCGCGCCTGCTGGTGGCGGACGAGCCCACCTCGGCACTGGACGTGACCATCCAGGTGCAGATCATGGCGCTGTTCCGCAAGATCCAGGCGCAGACCGGTGTCGGCATCATCCTGATCACGCACGACCTGGGCGTGGCAGCCAGCATCTGCCACCGGGTCGCGGTGATGTACGCCGGGCGCATTGTCGAGACCGGCGATGTGCGCACGCTGTACCAGCGCCCCGCCCATCCCTACACGCAGGCCCTGCTCCAGGCCATTCCCCACTTCGGCGAAAAGCGCGAGCGGCTCTACGCCATCCAGGGCAGCCCGCCCAGCCTGATCGACCCGCCGCACGGCTGTCGCTTCGCGGCGCGCTGCCCGCACCGCAAGCCGCTGTGCGATGACGCCTATCCCCCCGAGATCGAACTTGAATCGGGCCACAAGGTCAGTTGCTGGCTGGCGTCGGCCGGCTGAGAACCCAGGAGGCGGCCATGCTGCTCGAAGTCGAAAACCTGAAGAAGCATTTCCCCGCGCGCGGCGGCGGCACCGTGCGCGCCGTCGACGGCGTCAGCTTTGCCGTGGATGCCGGCCAGACCTATGCGCTGGTGGGCGAGTCCGGCTGCGGCAAGACCACCATCGCCAGGCAGCTGCTGCTGCTTGAGCGCCCCAGCGCCGGCACCATCCGCTTCGACGGCCAGGACGTGTTGGCGCTGGACCGCAAGGGCGTGCTGGGCTACCGGCGCCAGGTGCAGGCGGTGTTCCAGGATCCGTCCTCGTCGCTCAATCCGCGCCTGAAAGTGGGCATGCTGCTGGCCGAGCCGCTGCTTGCGCACGGCCAGGGCGGCGACCGCGCCGCGCTGCGCCGGCGGCTGCTGGAGCTGCTGGAGATCGTCGGCCTGCCGCCCGGCGCGCTCGACCTGTACCCGCACGAGTTCAGCGGCGGCCAGCGCCAGCGCATTGCCGTGGCGCGCGCGCTGGCGCTGCAGCCGCGGCTGATCGTGCTGGACGAGCCCACCTCGGCGCTGGATGTCTCGATCCGGGCGCAGATCGTCAACCTGCTGTCCGATATCCAGCGCAGCTTCGGCCTGGCCTATGTGGTGATCGCCCATGACCTGGCGCTGGTGGAGCACTTCAGCTCGGCGGTGGGCGTGATGTACCTGGGCAATATGGCCGAAAGCGGGCCCAGCGCGGCGGTGTTCAGCACCCCGCGCCACCCCTACACGCAGGCATTGCTGGGCTCGGCGCCGCGGCCCGACCCCGACCACCAGCCGGCCGAGGGGCTGATCCTGGGCGATATCGGCTCGGCGCTGAACCCGCCAGCGGGCTGCAAGTTCCATCCGCGCTGCCCGCGCGCGGTGCCGGCCTGCGCCACCGAGATCCCCCGCATGCTGCGGCTGGACCCGGCCGCCGGCTCAGCCGCGCCGGCGCACGTGGCCGCCTGCCACCTGCTCCACTGACGACCGGGGCGCGCGTCAGCCGCCCTGCATCTTCGACGGATCGTCGCTGCGCGAGGTCGTGGTGACGGTGCCGTCGCTGTTGAAATGCACGTTGAAGAAGGCCTTGTCGGTGGAGGTTTCCATCCAGCGGTAGCCCCATACCTCTTCCTTCTTCAGCGCAAACGCCTCCACCTTGGTGGGCTTGCCCAGCAAGCGGCGGATGTCGTCCTTGCTCATGCCGGCGCGCACGCGGGCGAAGTTCTCGGCTGACAGCACCTGCTCGATCTTCGCGACCTTGCCATCGGCGCTGATGGTGACCATCCAGGTGGTAGTGCCCTCCGGGCCGCGCGGATATTCAAGCCGGCGCCCGCCGTCCGCTTCTTCCCAGACGATCTCCGGCTTGCCGGCCTGGCGCCGCAGGTCTTCCTCGATGGACTGGCCGGGAACGATGCCCTTGAACAGCTCGCTGTCGGGCTTGATCGCGTTCCAGGTGTTGCGGGCGGTGTCGCCCGCCTTCTTCATGGCTTCATCGACCTTCTGCTGGTCGCAGCCGAACAACGCAAGCAAAGAGGCAAAGAGTCCCATGGCGGCAAGGCGTCGCGGCGACGCGAAAGTTGCGGGGCGTCCGTCAGCGGCGCACGGGCTCGGCGATGGCTGCCGAGGCTGCCTGTGCCGCGCTGTCGGGACTGGTTGGCTGGCTCTCATCCTGCTGGCTCCTTCTGGTGTCGCTGCGACCCGAGGTCCCGCTGAACAGGTTCGCCCAGCTGTCGAAGCGGCGGTTGAACAAGACCGACAAACCGTTGATGGACCCGCCCTTGGCAATCAGCGACCAGCGCCGTGAAAACTGCCAGGTCAGCTTCACCACGTTCGAGGCCGATGTCAGGCTCTGCTCATAGCCTACCGACATACGCTCGGTAATGGCCTTGCCCATGCTGACCACCTGCTGGTCATTGAGACCCGCGGTGCTGGGCCCGATCGAGAATTCGTCGATGCCGAAATGCTGCACGATGCCCTTGCCGGCCTTGCCGCCGATCATGCCCAGCGCCGCGCCGCCCAGCGCGGCACCACCCAGCTGGCGCTGCTGGCCGGCACCGGCGCTTTCGGCGCCGTAGCCGAACATCAGCCACGAGAGCTTATCCTCATCCGGCACATTGGGTTCCGACACCAGCCGCACGCGCGGCAGCCGCACCGTGCCGGTCACCTCCACGCCCGCCTCCACTTCCTGGTTGCGGCGCATGGCGCGGATGTTCATGTTCGGGTTGTCGATCGGGCCGTTGAAGTTGATGATGCCGCGCTCGATGTCGAGCTTGCGCCCGAAGGCTTCATAAGTGCCGTCGGTCACGCGCACCGTGCCGGTGGCCTTCATCGGTGCCAGGGGTTCGCTCTTGACACCCATCTGGCCGGCCAGCAACAGGTCCGCGCCCGCGCCCCGGAAGCGGAAGTTGTTGCCCAGGTCCACGGTCAGGTCGATCACCGGGCTGAACTTGCTTGCCGGCTTGGTCTCCGGCGCCTGCGTGGCGGCAGTCTTCACGGCACGCTGGTCCTTGCGCCGGATCACCACCACATCGTCGCCCAGCACCGGCGCGCCGGCCTTGGGCAGGTCGAACAGGCCGCGGTCGACATGGATCTTGCCGCGGATCACGACCTGCTTGTTCTCGTTGGCGATGGTGGCATCGCCCGAGACCACCAGCGTGCGCTCGGGGCTGGCGAACAGCTGCAGCTTGTCGGCGACGATCTTGCCGGTCAGGTTGGGATCGGCCTCGCCCAGCTTGACGTTGCCGGTGGCGGTGATCTTGCCGTCTCCGCCGTGGAATTCCACGTGCTTGAGCTCGACCGTGTTCTGGTCCAGCACCACGCGCACGGTGCCGTCGGTCAGGCGCAGGCCCAGGTCGTACAGCGTGACGGCGAGGTTGTCGCCGTCGACGGTGCCGGTCAGCAGCGGCGCGCCGATCGTGCCGGCCAGGCGCATCGCCGCGGCCAGTTTGCCGTCGAAGGCGTACTGCGGGCCGGTCAGCGCTTCCAGCGATTTCAGCCGCGGCACGTCGACGGTGACCGTGCCGCCCAGGGTCGAGGCCGGGCCCACGGTCTGTAGCCCCTGCTCCTGCACCAGTCCGGCGGAGGCGTCCACCACCACCTTGCCGATGCGGCCCGACACCATGCCGCCGCGCAGCGCGATGCGGTTGCCGCCGGCGTCGGCGCGCAGGCTGGTCTCGCCCAGGCCGAGCGTGGTGAAGCCCCGGCCGGCGTTGACCGAGAGGTCGCCGCTGCGCCGGCGCAGTTCGGCAAAGCCGGTCGCGGTCTCGGCCAGCGCCAGGTTCCAGCGGCCGTCGATGACCAGGTCGGAGCGCACCGGCGGCTTCTCGCCGGTGATGGTTTCCATCAGCTCCAGCACATGGCCCACCTGCAGGCCGTCCAGGCTGCCCGCGCTGCGGATGCGGCCGTGGTCCCAGTCCAGGCTGTCGATGGTCAGGGTGGCGCGGTCCAGCAGCAGGCGCGCTGCGCCCAGGCGCACGCGCTGGTCGGCCACCAGCAGCTGCGTCGGCGCGGCCAGGCGCAGGTTGACGGTGCCGCGCTCTTCCAGCGTGCGGATGGTGCCGTTCCAGCCGTCCTTGCCCTTCCACGCGCCCTGCCCCGCCAGCGCCAGCTGCAATGGCCGCTTGTTCAGGCTGCCGGCCGCCTTGACGTCGAAGGTATGGTTGGCCTGGGTGCCGTTGAGCGTGGCGTCGAGCGTGCTCAGGCTGGCCTGCGGGCCACGGTAGTCGCGCGCGGCCAGCTGCACCGAGAGCGGGCCGTCCAGGCCGCCACGCACCTCGGCGCGGCCGCTGGCGCTGGCCACCTTGTGCGGGCCCACTTCCAGCGCCTGCGCGTTGTAGTCGGCCACCACTTCGGGTTTCTTCAGCGTGCCGGTGATGGTGGCGTCGAGCTTGAGCTTGCCGGCCACGCCAAACTTGAGCCGCTCCAGCTGCGGCGCATCGACCGCCAGCTTGAGCGCATCGCCGCGCGCGCCGAAGCTGCCGCGCAGGTTGGCCTGGTTGCCGGCCATGCTGAGCGAAGCCTCGCTCGGCAAGAGCCGCTCGCCCGCCAGGCGCACCTTGCCGCCGCCGGTCATCGGCAGGCCCGCGTATTCGCTCTCATGCACGGCGAAATCCAGCGCCACGCCAAGCTCGGGCGCGATCTCGCCGGTCGTGGTGAAGTCCGCATTGATGCGGCCGGCGGCAACCTTGGCCAGGCGCGAGGGATCGAACGAGGCCAGCTTGCCCTTGAAGCTGAACGGCTGCTTGTCCTTCAGGCCGAGCTTGCCTTCCGCGGTCAGCAGACCCGGGCCCACCGCGGCGCGCAGCGTGGCCAGCGTGAGCGCCTCGGCATCGATGCTGGCATCGGCGAAAAGCTTGAGCGGCCCGCCCGACAGGTCCAGCGCCACGCTTTGCCGGCCCGGCTCCATCCGCACCACCACCGGGCCGGACAGGCTGGCGCTGGTCAGCGAGCCATGCAGCGCGGCCGGGTCCAGCCTGCGCACGTCCAGGTCGAAACCGCCCCGGCCGCCGCGCAGCGAACCGCCGCCGGAGATCTCGGCCTTGCCGGCCAGCGCCACGCGCAGGTCCGAGACGGCCTGTGCCATCTCGCTCAGCTCGACATGGGCGCGCACCGACTGCACCGGCAGTCGCTCCTTGTCCAGCGGACCGGCTTCCAGGTTGCGGATCTCGATGTCGCCGGCGACAGCCAGCGGTGCGGGCGCAGGCGCAGCGGCAGGGGCGGATGCGGAGACCCCCGATGCCGCCGGCGGCGCCGATGCCGCCACGCCGCCCACCGGCCGCAGTTCGGCATGCACGGTCAGGTTGGCCTGGGGCGCCGACGGGCTGAACAGGCGCGGGTTGATGCGATCGCCATCGACCAGCAGGTGCGTGAACGGCACCTTGCCGAACGGCATCAGGTCGACGCCGGCGCGCAGGTGGATGCGGTCGCCGCTGGCCTGCAGTTCGGCGCGCAGCGCGTCCAGGTTGCCCTTGGCGGTGGCGTTGACGGCAAAGGACTCATCCTGCCAGCTGCTCTCCAGCAAGGCTTCGGCGCTGAGCGCAAACGGCGCGCGTGCGCCCACCTGGGCGTTGGCCGCCAGCTTGCCGTACGGTGTTTCCAGCTTGTCCACGCTGACGCGGTGGCGCTGGCCGTCGCTGTGCAGCGCGCCGGCCAGGTTGCTGAACACCATCGGCTCGGCCGCGGGCGCCGTGCCCTGCAGCAGCGACAGCCGCTCAAGCGTCAGCGAATCGACATCGATGGCCAGCGGCAGTTCGAGCGAGGTGGGCTTCTGCATCGGCTCGGTGCTCGGCTCGGACGGGCCGAGCCTCACTTCGGCCTTGCCGATGCGCAGCCACTGCACGTGCAGGTGCCGTGCCTGCCAGCCGAGCACCCAGTTGCCATCCACGCGGTCCACCGCCACGCGCGTCTGGCCGCTGGCGAACACCACGTCGCGCAGGCGCAGGCCGTGCGCCACGGTGCCGCCTTCCAGGCGGCCGCTGAGCATGCCGGCCGACAGCCGCGTGGCCAGCGTCCACAGGTGGCGGGTGCCGGTCTCGGTGCGCAGCGCCGCCACGCCCGCCGCCGCCAGCGCCACCATCAGCAGCAGGATGCCGGCCAGCCAGGCCAGCACGCGCCACAACCGCCGCCGCCTGCGCGGCGCGGGCGGGGTCGGAGTCCGGGCCGAATCGCTGCCGGGCACCGAAGGCAGATCGTGGGCGCTCATGCCGGCGTCCGGGTCAGGCGTGAAAGACGAGGGTGCCGCATCAGAACGCCACCCCCAGCGAGATATGCGGGCGGAACTGCTGCTCCTGGATGCCGTAGCCCACGTCCAGCTGCAGCGGGCCCACCGGCGTGCGCCAGCGCACGCCGACGCCCACGCCGTTGTAGATGGTCACGCCGCGCAGGTTGTCGGCGGCGGTGCCGAGATCCCAGAACACCGCCACGCCCCAGTCCGGCTTGAACCAGTACTGGTACTCCAGGCTGCCGGTGCCCAGGTACTTGGCCGGCAAGATGCTGGAGCCGCTGGGCGTGCCGATCGACTGGTAGGTGTAGCCGCGTATCGAATCGGTGCCGCCGGCGCGGAAGCGCAGCGTGGCCGGGATCTGGCTGGAACTGTCGCCGGTCAGGTCGGCACCGAGTTCCAGCCGTGCCACCACCAGGTCGCGCTTGCCCACCGGTATGTACTGGCGGATACGGCCGTACAGCCGCAGGAAGGTGGCATCGCTGAGGAAACCCCTGGCGGCCACCCCGATCTGGGTGCTGATGACGTTGCCGCGGCGCGGGAACACCGGATTGTCGACGTCGCGCCGCGTCCAGGCAAAGGCCGGCACCAGTGCCTTGCTGATCTGGCTGGCCTGGCCATCCGGCAGCAGCTTGTCGTAGTAGAAATCCAGCGACGTCGTCACATCGTACTTCTCGCGCGAGCGCGAGCGCTTCAGGCCCGCGCGCAGGCTGGTAGTGTCGGTGTTCTCGATGTCGATGGTGCGCTCGTAGCTGCTGTACACGCTGTTGCGGTAGTTGCCCCGGTCCGGCGGCATCGCGGCCTCGGCGAACAGATAGGAGCGCTTCTGCTCCAGCCGCGCCTGCGAGTCGAAGGTCCAGGCGCGGTTGAACAGGTTGTAGTACGAATAGCGGCCTTCGACCTGCGCGCCGGTGTCGGTGGTAAAGCCCACGCCGCTGTTGAGCCGGTGCGCCGGATATTCGCGCACGCGCACCGAGACCGGCGCGGTCACCACGCCGTCTGCCGCCTTGTCGGCGTCCGGGGGCGGTTCCAGGTCGACCTGCACGTTGGAGAAGTACGGCTGGTTCTGGATCGCGCGCTGCAGCTCGAGCAGCCGCTCCACGCGGTACGGCTCGCCCTCGTTCAGCGGGTTGACGTTGTAGATGATCTGTTCCGGATAGCGGCGCGTGCCGGTCACCTTCAGCGGCCCCAGCAGGTAGGCCGGGCCGCTGGCGTAATGCGCGGACAGGTCCGCGCGCTGGTCGTCCGGCTCCACGCGCGCCTGCGACGCGGCCAGGCGCGCGCCGTAGTAGTTGTGGCTCTGCAGCGTGACCAGCGCGTCCTCCTTGGCCTTGTCCCAGTCACCCTGCCGGAACGGCTCGCCCACCGGCAGTCCCCACTTGGCCTGCAGCTCGGCCACCTGTTCGGGCGAGCGCGTGGCCGCCGGGCCCGTCACCTGGACGTCGACATTGCGGATCAGCGTGCGCGCGCCGGGGTCGACCATCACGTGGACCACGCGCTTGTCGCCCTCGCCTTCCACGCGGGTGGTGGTGGTCGGGTCGAAGTAGCCCTCGGTTGAGGTGAACGCCCGCACCTGCTCGCCGACGGTCTCGATCATATAGTCGAGCTGGTCCGGCGAAAGGTCGGCGCGGTCCTGGTAGCGTGCCAGGTCCAGATGCTCTTCCAGCATCTCGCGGATCGGCTTGGGCGCCTCGACTTCGACCTTGTAGGCGGCGCGCGCCGGGGCGGCCGCCAGCGCCAGCACCGCGCCCAGCGCGGCCAGTAAGCGAACGGCCACGCGCGCGCGGCCAGCAGAGTCAGCGGTAATAGCGGTGTCTTGCGGCATCGCCGATTGTCCACACATACAAAGTCGGTATTTGACCACACCCGGCCTTGTGCCCGGAACTTTCCGGCGCCTTGCACCCGGCCTGGATGCATCCCGGGGGGCCGATACTGTAAAATCGTGGCCCACTGTACCTATCTGGCGCCCGCGCGGGCGCATCACGGTTGAACATGGCCATCTACGAATCCGATATCACCCAGTTCCTGAAGCAGCTCAAGCAAGAGCGCCCGACGCTGGAGGCCGAACAGCGCGACGGCCGTGCCCTGCTGTGGGACAAGTCGCCGATCGACCTGGAAGAGCGCGCCCGCGCCGAAGCTTCGCGCGTGGCGCAGAAGCCATACGTCTACGCGCAGGACAACTGATTCCCGCCGCCCCCGCGAGCGCACGCCGCCCATGAGCGCAGGCGACCAGGACAAGCTGCCACTGCCCGTCGAGCTGCCTGCCGTGGCCCCGGCCGTTGCAGCCGGCCCCGCCGACATGGTCGACGGGATGGCCTTCGCGCGCCTGTACGGCGAGCCGCTGTTCAAGCTGCCGCAGGACCTGTACATCCCGCCGGATGCGCTCGAGATCTTCCTGGAAGCCTTCGAGGGCCCGCTGGACCTGCTGCTGTACCTGATCCGCAAGCAGAACTTCAATGTCCTCGACATCCCGATGTCGCAGGTCACCCGGCAGTACCTGTCCTACATCGAGCAGATCCGCAAGACCAACCTCGAGCTGGCCGCCGAATACCTGCTGATGGCGGCCATGCTGATCGAGATCAAGTCGCGCATGCTGCTGCCGGTCAAGAAGGCCGACAGCGACGATGAGGCCGAGGACCCGCGCGCCGAGCTGGTGCGCCGCCTGCTGGAATACGAGCAGATGAAGCTGGCCGCGCAGCGCCTGGACACGGTGCCGCAGCTGGGCCGCGACTTCCTGCGCTCGCAGGTGTATATCGAGCAGAGCCTGGCGCCGCGCTTCCCGGAAGTGGAGACGATCGACCTGCAGGCCGCCTGGGCCGATGTGCTCAAGCGCGCCAAGCTCAACCAGCACCACAAGATCTCGCGCGAGGAACTGTCGGTGCGCGAGCACATGAGCCAGATCCTGCGCCGCTTGCAGCACGCGCGCTTCATGGAATTCTCCGAGCTGTTCGAGGACGCGGTGCGCTCCGGCAAGGGCGTGCCGGTGGTGGTGGTGAACTTTATCGCCATGCTGGAGCTGTCGCGCGAAGCGCTGGTGGAGATCACCCAGGCCGAACCGTTCGCACCAATTTATGTGCGATTGGCGTACAGCCCGACCTGACCCACCCGCGCTGCGGGGTCCGGCCCCGTCCCAACATGTTCTACAATCCGCCGACAGCCGGCCAAATGGCCCACGGTGCAGGCCCCGCAGGCAAGTGCCAGAAGGCCCCGCGCCCGACAGAAGGCCGAGACCGGTAGTCCATGTGCCGCCCCTCGACGGACCGGCGCCCGGGTCACACCTACCACGACCAGCACACCAAGGCAGATGAAAGTCATTTCCTCCATCCAAGAGCTGCGCGACCAACTGCGCGGCCAGAACCGCGCTGCCTTCGTCCCCACCATGGGCAACCTGCACGAAGGCCACCTGTCGCTGATGCGCCTGGCGCGCCAGCACGGCGACCCGGTGGTGGCATCGATCTTTGTGAACCGCCTGCAGTTCGGCCCGAACGAGGATTTCGACAAGTACCCGCGCACGCTGCAGGACGATATCGAAAAACTGCAGAAGGAAGGCGTCTACGTGCTGTTCGCGCCGTCCGAGCGCGATATGTACCCCGAACCGCAGGAATACCGCGTCGAGCCGCCGCATGACCTGGGTGACATCCTGGAAGGCGAGTTCCGCCCCGGCTTCTTCAAGGGCGTGTGCACGGTGGTGATGAAGCTGTTCTCGTGCGCGCAGCCGCGCGTGGCGGTGTTCGGCAAGAAGGACTACCAGCAGTTGATGATCGTGCGCCGCATGGTGCAGCAGTTTGCCCTGCCGATCGACATCATCCCCGCCGAGACCATCCGAGCCGAAGACGGCCTGGCGCTGTCGTCGCGCAACCGCTACCTGACCCCCGACGAACGCGCCGAGGCGCCGGTGCTGTACCGCACGCTGCATGACGTGCGCGACACCGTGCTGGGCAGCGACCGCGCTTCGGCCGACCTGCTTGCGGTCGAGGCGAATGCGAAGGAATCGCTGGCCAGGCGCGGCTGGAAGCCGGACTACGTGTCGATCCGCAAGCGCGTCGACCTGCAGGCGCCGACGCGCGAGGAATTTCTCGCCGGCGAGCCGCTGGTGATCCTGACCGCCGCCAAGCTGGGCGCGACCCGGCTGATCGACAACCTGGAAATCTGAGCGGCGGCGCCGCGCCGGGCATGAAAAAAGCAGGCCGGCGGCCTGCTTTTTTCATGCCCGGCGCATGCCGGATCGCTGTGCGGCCTTCACCACATGCCGCTGGTGTCCCCGCCGCCGCTTCCACCAGATCAGCACGCCGGTCACGGCAAACGCCAGCGGCGCCAGCCCGAACAGCGTGATGAAGATCCGCCCCGGCAGCCCGAAGGCCTCGCCAGTATGCAGCGGGAACAGCCAGTTCAGCAACGTGTCCCCCGCCGGCGCCTGCTGCGGATCACGCACGCCCAGCGGCTTGCCGCTCCAGGCATCGAGCCACAGCCGCGTCGCACCGGTATCCTTGCGCACCTCGCCGGGCTGGCGCAGCCGGATCTCGAACGCGTCGCCCGGCTTGCGCGGGAAGCTGATGCGGGTCACCTGCGCTTGCGGGTACTGGGCCTGCGCCGCCGCCATGATCTCGCCCGCGCCCAGCGGCCGGGCCCCGGCCGGCGCCGGTGCCGAGACGTGCTTCACCGGCGGCGTCACGGTCATCACGCCGGCCACCATCGGTGTCACCCACTTCGGCAGGTTCAGGTACCAGCCCGAAAAGGCGATGGTGGCCAGCACCGGCGCGGCCAGGATGCCGCCGGCGCGATGCAGCGAATAGTTGAAGCGCGACCATGATCCGCCATGGGTGATGCGGAACGCCTGCACCACCGAGCGCAGCTTCATCTTGGGCCACCACACCGCCACGCCCACCAGCGTGGTCAGCAACAGCAGCATGCCGGCGATGCCGGTGATGGTCTTGCCGGTGTCGCCCGAAAGCAGGTAGCGATGCAGGTGGAACAGCGTCGGCAGCAACAGCCGGCGCGACAGGCCCGCCTCGCCCCAGACGCGCTCGCCCTTCACCGCAAGCGTGACCGGATCGACCATCACCTGGCGCGAGCGGCCCGGCACCACGCCGTCGGGCCCCTTGACCGGATACCAGGCGATAAAGACGCCGTCGGCATGGACCGGCAGCATCAGCAGGTTGGGCTTGCCGTAGGGGGGCGCGGCCAGCCGCTCGGTCACTGCCTGGACCGTGGCCGGCGACACCGGCTGCGTCATCGGCGCGGACGCCACCAGCAGGTCAGGGTTGAGCCAGGCATCCAGTTCTTCGCGCCAGGCGATGGTCATGCCGGTCAGCCCAAACAGGACGAACAGCAGGCCAAGGCTCAGGCCGATATACAGGTGCAGTTTGACGAGGACGACGCGCAGGCGGCCGGTGACCATGTGGGGGCTGAAGTACGTTGAGCGGACGCTGCCTGCGTGGAATATGGCGCACAAGCCACCTCCACGCAGAATGCAAATGCGAAAGATTCGCGATTCTAGCAGGGCCCTGCCAGGCGGCCGTGCCGCGTGCGTCAGCGCCGCAGCGGCGCCAGCATCGCTTCCAGGTCCAGGTGCGCGGTCATGGTGTCGGCAAGCCGCTCGATCGATGCTTCGCGCAATGCATCGAGGTCCACCGCCTGGGCGCCGTCGAGCCCGGCCCAGCGCAGCAGCGCCTGGCAACCGGCAGGCTCGTCGAACAGGCCGTGGACATAGGTGGCCAGCACCTGGCCGTCGGCCGAGCGCGCGCCGTCGGGCCGCACCGTGCCGTCGCCGCGCTCGAGCCACAGGGCCGGCTGCTCCAGCCCCGCGCCCGTGGTGACGCCAAGGTGGATCTCGTAGCCGCGCACCGGCGCATCGGCCTGATCCAGCGCCAGCCGGCCGCCGACCTGGCGCAGTTGCTTCTCTGCCGCCAGCGTGGTCTCGAAGTCCAGCCAGCCCAGCCCGGCGCTGCTGCCGGCCGGGCCTTCGCGGCCATCGGGATCGTGCACCTGCCGCCCCAGCATCTGCATGCCGCCGCAGATCCCGATCAGCTTGCCGCCGTAGCGCAGGTGCCGGGCCAGCGCCGCGTCCCAGCCATTGACGCGGATGAAGTCCAGGTCGCCGCGCACGTTCTTGCTGCCGGGCAGCACCACCAGGTCCGCGGGCGGGATCGGCATGCCGGGCCCGACGAACTGCAGGTCCACCTGCGGGTGCGCGCGCAGCGCGTCGAAGTCGGTATGGTTGGCGATGCGCGGCAGCACCGGCACGATCACGCGCAGGCGCTGCGCCGGCGTGCCGGCCTTGTCCGCTTGCGCGCCGATGATGGCGTCCTCGGCATCGAGATGCAGGCCGTGCAGGTAGGGCAGCACGCCGAATACCGGCTTGCCGGTGCGCGCCACCAGCCAGTCCAGTCCCGGCTCCAGCAGGCCGATATCGCCGCGGAAGCGGTTGATGATGAAGCCGGTCACGCGCGCGCGTTCGCTGTCGGACAGGCAGTCGAGCGTGCCGACCAGGTGCGCAAATACGCCGCCGCGGTCGATGTCCGCCACCAGCACCACCGGGCAGTCGACGCGCTCGGCAAAGCCCATGTTGGCGATGTCGCGCTCGCGCAGGTTGACCTCGGCCGGGCTGCCGGCGCCCTCCACCAGCACCACCTCATAGGCCTGCGCCAGGCGCGTGTGCGAAGCCAGCACGGCCTTCATCGCCTCGGGCTTGTAGGCATGGTAGGCGCGCGCATCCAGGTCCAGCCGCGCGCGGCCGTGGATGATCACCTGCGCGCCGGTGTCGCTGCTGGGCTTGAGCAGCACCGGGTTCATGTCGGTATGCGGTGCCAGCCGCGCGGCCTGTGCCTGCAGCGCCTGCGCGCGGCCGATCTCGCCGCCGTCGGCGGTGACCGCGCTGTTCAGCGCCATGTTCTGCGGCTTGAATGGCACCACGTGCGTGCCGGCACGCGCCAGCACCCGGCACAGGCCGGCCACGATGGTGCTCTTGCCGGCATCGGAAGTCGTGCCCTGGACCATCAGCGTGCCGCGCAGGGCACCCGGCGGCAGGGATTGCGAGGAGTCGGTCTGCATTGGCGGATTATCGCACCGGTGCCTGCAACACCTCCCCGTGCGATGCCCGGATGCGGCGGCTACAATACGCGGATGGAAACCCCGGCCATCGCACCCGCCTCCGCCCCCGACACCGCCACCCAGCCGCGTGCCGCCGGCGGACACGGTAACCGCCAGCTCACCCTGGTGCTGGGCGGCGCGCGTTCCGGCAAGAGCCATTACGCCGAACAGCTCGCCACCGACCATGCCACCATCACCGGCGGCCCGGTCACCTACATCGCCACCGCGCACCAGGACCCGGCGCACGCCGACCAGGAGCTGGAGGTCCGCATCGCCCTGCACCGCGCCCGCCGCCCCGCCGACTGGCGCCTGGTGGAAGAACCGGTGCACCTGGCCGATGCGCTCTACGCCAACGCGCGCCACGACGGCTGCATCCTGGTGGATTGCATGACGCTGTGGATGAACAATCTGATCTTCCCCGACGGCCGCGCGTACCCTGAGCATGGCGTGATCACGCCGCCGGATGCCTTCACCGAGGAAATCGAAGCGCTGCTCACCGCGCTGCCGACGCTGCCGGGCCATGTGATCCTGGTCTCGAACGAGATCGGCTTCGGCGTGATCCCGATGGGCGCCATCACCCGCTTCTATGTCGATGAACTGGGCCGCCTGAACCAGAAGCTGGCCGCCGCCGCCGACTGCGTGCGGCTGATGGTGGCAGGCATTCCGGTTGCGGTGAAAGGCGCCGATCCCACATGCTGATGCTGGCCTGGCCGGCATGCGTGGCAGCGGCACTGACGGGCGTTGTGCTGGACCGCTGGCTGGGCGAGCCGCGCCGCTGGCATCCGCTGGTGGGCTTCGGCCGCATCGCTGCCGCACTTGAGCGGCGGCTCAACCCTGCGCCGCACCGCGGCGCGCCCTGGCGCCAGCGCCTTGCCGGTCTCGCCGGCTGGTGTGTGCTGGTGCTGGTGCCGGCAGCGCTCGCATGGTGGCTGGTCGACGCTGCGGCCAGCCTGCATCCTGTTGCCGCCCTGGCGCTGCATGCGGTGGCGCTGTACGCGGCACTCGGCGCGCGCAGCCTGCACCAGCATATCGCCCCGATCGCCACCGCCCTCGCCGCCGCAGACCTGCCCGCCGCGCGCACGCTGACCGCGCGCATCGTCTCGCGCGACACCGCCGATGCCGATGCTGAAGCACTGGCCCGTGCCGCCTGCGAGTCGGCGCTGGAGAACGGCAACGACGCGGTCTTCGGGGCGCTGTTCTGGTTCCTGGTCGGCGGCGCGCCCGCCGTGATCGTGTTCCGGCTGGCCAATACGCTCGATGCGATGTGGGGCTACCGTACGCCGCGGCTGCTGTATTTTGGCTGGGCCGCGGCGCGCATCGACGACGGGCTCAACCTCGTGCCCGCGCGCCTGACCGCGCTGTCCTATGCGCTGCTCGGCGCCACCGCGCAGGCGCTGCATTGCTGGCGCACGCAGGCGCCGGCATGGTCGAGTCCCAATGCCGGCCCCGTGATGGCCGCGGGCGCCGGTGCGGTGGGCGTGCGGCTCGGCGGCCCGGCGCGCTATCACGGCGAGATCGAGCAACGCCCGCCGCTGGGTGCTGGCCCTGCGCCGCAAGCCGCGCACGTGATGGCCTGCCTGCGGCTGGTCGAGCGCACCTTGTGGCTGTGGCTGGCGCTGGCAGGCGCCAGCGCGCTGGCCGTCCTTGCGCTTGCCACGCCGGCATGAACACCGCCCTGCCCCCGATCCGCCACGGCGGCGACCTGCTTGCCGCGGTGCGCCGCTACGGCCGCCCCGCCGGCGACTGGCTCGACCTGTCCACCGGCATCAATCCCGACGGCTATCCGGTGCCGACTCTGCCTGCGCAAGCGTGGCAACGGCTGCCGCAGGATGACGACGGACTGGCCGAGCTGGCCGCCCAGGCCTGCGGCGCGCCGCGGGCCTTGCCCGTCGCCGGCTCGCAGGCCGCCATCCGCACGCTGCCGGGTCTGCTGCGCCCGGGCCGCGTTGGCATCGCCGCACTCGGCTACAGCGAATACGCGCCGGCCTTCGCTGCCGCGGGCCATGCGGTGGTGCCGCTGGATGAAGCGGCTTTCACGCAGGCGGCGCTGGCCGACGAACTCGACCATCTCGTCGTCGTGAACCCGAACAACCCGACCGGCCGCATGCTGCCCGCCGCAACGCTGCTGCGCTGGCACGCGAAGCTGGCGGCGCGCGGCGGCACGCTGCTGGTCGATGAAGCCTTTATCGACTGCCTGCCCGATGGCTCGGTGGCCGCGCACAGCGGCAAGGCCGGCCTGGTGGTGCTGCGCTCGATCGGCAAGTTCTATGGCCTGGCCGGCATCCGCTGCGGCTTCGTGCTGGCGCAGCCGGCACTGCTCGACGCGCTGCGCGAGCGCCTGGGCCACTGGACCGTATCGGGCCCGGCACGCGAGGTCGCGCGGCATGCGCTGGCCGACCACGCCTGGCAGGATGCCACCCGCGCGCGGCTGCAAGCATGCGGGGCGAAGCTGGCCGCGCTACTGGACCGCGATGGCCTGGCGCCGGTGATGCATCCGCTGTTCTGCTGGGTGCCGCATGGCGACGCCGCACGGCTGCAGCACGGGCTCGCGCAGCATGGCGTCTGGACCCGCTGCTTCGACGCCGCCGGCGGCTGTCCGCCGAGCCTGCGCCTGGGCCTGCCGCCGGACCAGCCGCACGCCTGGCAGCGGCTGGAAGCGGCACTGGCCGCGGTCACTGCCTGAACCACTTTCCCCGATTCCATGCTGAACCGCCTGACGCCCGTTATCGCTTCCACGCTGCTGCTGGCAGCCCTGCCTGCCGCCGCCGCGGTGTCTGCCGTCGACGACGCTGGCCAGACGGTGACACTGCCGCAGCCCGCGCGCCGCGTGATCTCGCTGGCGCCGCACGTCACCGAGATGATCTTCGCGGCCGGCGGCGGCGACCGCATCGTCGGCACGGTCAGCTACAGCGACTACCCGCCGCAGGCGCGCGAGATCGCGCGCGTGGGCGACAACAAGGCGCTGGACCTGGAGCGCATCGCCGCGCTCAAGCCGGACCTGATCGTGGTCTGGCGCCACGGCAATGCGCAGAAGCAGACCGACCGCCTGCGCGCGCTCGGCATCCCGCTGTTCTACAGCGAGCCGCGCAGGCTGGCCGCGATCCCCGAGAACATGGAGAAGCTCGGCACGCTGCTGGGCACCGAAGCCACCGCGCGGCGCGCTGCCGACGGCTTCCGCCAGCAGGTGGAGACGCTGCGCAAGACTTACGCGGCCCGCCCGCCGGTGACGGTGTTCTACCAGGTCTGGCAGCAGCCGCTGATGACGCTCAACGGCCAGCACCTGGTCAGCGACATGCTGGCGCTGTGCGGCGGGCGCAACCTGTTCGCGGCCGAGACGCCGCTGGTGCCGACCGTGTCGGTCGAAGCGGTGATCGCGGGCAACCCGGAGGCGATGCTGACGGCGGGCATGGGCGCCACGCGCTCGGATCAGCCGCTGCCGGATTTCGAGATGTGGCGGCGCTGGAAGCAGGTCACGGCGGTGGCGCGCAACAACCTGTTCGTGATCGACGGCGACCTGGTCAACCGCGCCGGTCCGCGCGTGGCGCAAGGCGCCGAGCTGATCTGCAAGGACCTCGACACGGCGCGCAAGCGCCGGCCCGCACGCTGATCAGGCGGCGCGGTTCCACCAGCCGAGCCGGACCCCGCCCGGCCCCAGCGTGAAGCCACAACTAGCCCCGAAGCCCAACGCCCAGTTGACCGTCGTCGCCAGCGGCACGCCCAGCCAGTGCGCGGCCAGCATGCGCATCGGGCCGGCATGGCCGACCACCCAGAGACACTCGGCGCGATCCGTGGCAAGCGTTCCCGCCCAGCCGGCAACCCGCGCCATGGCCTGCGCCGGCGCTTCGCCGCCATGCGGGCGCGCGTGCAGCAGGTCGGCCGCCCACTGGTCGAGCGCGGCGCGGTCGATCGCATCCCAGGCGACGCCCTCCCAGCTGCCGAAATCGATTTCGCGCAGCCGGGGTTCGGTGTCGATGGCCGGTGCGCCGCCCGGCAGCGCCTGCACCAGCGCCTGCGCGGTGCCGAGCGCGCGCGCCAGCGGGCTGGCGACAATGCGATCCGGCGTGGGCAGGCCCGCGGCGATCCGCGCCGCCGCGGGCGCCAGCGGCGCCACCAGCGGCAGGTCGAGGCAGCCATAGCAGGTGCCCGCCGGCACCTGCGGCTGCGCATGGCGGATCAGGACCACATCCATGCCGCAGCCACCAGGTAGAGCAGGATCTCGGCGCACTGCTGGGCCATGCCGAGGCAGTCGCCGGTATAGCCGCCGATGCGGCGCACGAAGTAGCGGCCGAGCAGCAGGCGCAGCCCCAGCAGCGCGACCACTGCCGCCGCGCAGAACCACGGCGACACCAGCCACAGCGGCACCAGCCCGCACAGCAGCGCGAACGCCAGCCCGGCGCCGGCCAGCTTCTGCGCCACCGGCTTGGCCTTGCCTTGCGCGCGCACGTAGGTCAGCGTGGCCAGATAGCTGACCGCCATCGCGCGGCTGGCGGCGTGCGCGGCGACGATCACCGCCAGCAGCACCATCAACCCGCCGCGCCCCGCGATCGCCACCAGCAACTGCCACTTGAGCAGCAACGCCACCACCAGCGCGATCGCACCGAACGCGCCGATGCGCGAGTCATGCATGATGCGCAGCACGTCCTCGCGCTGCCACGCGCCGCCGAAGGCATCGACGCAATCGGCCAGGCCGTCTTCATGGAAGGCGCCGGTCAGCAGCAGCGTGGCGGCCATGCCCAGCAGCACGGCCACGCCGGGCGGCCACCACAGCATCGCGCCCCAGGTGACCAGCGCGCCCACGCCGCCCACCAGCAGCCCGACCAGCGGGAAGTAGCGCGCGGCGGCGTGCAGGTAGTGCGGTTCGAATCCGGCCCAGCGCGCCAGCCAGCCCGGCAGCGGCACGCGCGTGAAGTAGCCCAGCGCCGTCAGGAAATAGCGCAACTCGCCGGCCACGCCGGCGGCGCTGCCTTGTGCAGGCACCGGGTCGGACGGCACGCTCATGGCGAGGCGGTGCTGACGCCGGCGCCGCTGAAGGTCGCCATTTCGTTCAGGAACGCCGCCGCCGAGGCCAGCAACGGCCACGCCAGCGCGGCGCCCGTGCCCTCGCCCAGGCGCAGGTCCAGCGCCAGCAGCGGCGCGGCGCCGAACTGGTCCAGCAGCGCACGGTGGCCGCGCTCATGTGAGCAGTGCGTGAACACGCAGTACTGCAGCACATTGGGGTCCAGGCGCTGCGCCACCAGCAGCGCGGCCGTGGCGATAAAGCCATCGACCAGGATCACCATGCGGCTCGCGGCGGCGGCCAGGAAGGCGCCTGCCATCATCGCGATCTCGAAGCCGCCGAAGGTGGCCAGCACATCCAGCGGCGCCTGCGCATCGGCATGCAGCGCCAGCGCGCGCTCCAGCACCTCGCGCTTGCGCGCGAGGCCGGCATCGTCCAGCCCGGTGCCGCGCCCGATGCAGTCTGCCAGCGGCAGGCCGGTCAGCCGCTGCATCAGGCAGGCGGCCGCCGAGGTATTGGCGATGCCCATCTCGCCGAAGCCGATCACGTTGCAGCCCTGCTGCGCATGGCGCAGCACGCGCGCCATGCCGGCAGTCATCGCCGCGGCGGCCTGCTCCGGCGTCATCGCGGGTTCGACGGCGAAGTTGCGGGTGCCGTCGGCAATGCGGCAGTTGACCAGGCCCGGTGCCGCCGGCAGCGGCACGCGCACGCCCGCGTCGACGATCTCCAGCGCAATGCCGTGCTGGCGCGAGAACACATTGATCGCCGCGCCGCCAGACAGGAAGTTCTGCACCATCTGCGCGGTGACCTCGGCCGGATAGGCGCTGACGCCGGCGTCGGCCACGCCGTGGTCGGCCGCAAACACGATCACCGTCGGGCGCTGCAACACCGGCCGCGCCGTGCCGAGGATCAGGCCCAGCTGCAAGGCCAGCGATTCCAGCCGGCCCAGTGCGCCGAGCGGCTTGGTCTTGTCGTCGATGGCGGCCTGCAGCTCGGGGCGCAGGGCATCGTCGAGGGGAGTGATTTCCGGAAACTGCATGATGCGTTGACCTTGTATTCAAAAACGATGCGGCTACATCTCGACGCCGCGCTGCGCCTTGATGCCCTGCTGGAAGGCATGCTTGACCGGCGTCATGTCGGTGACGGTGTCGGCCGCCTCCACCAGGGCCGGCGGCGCGCCACGGCCGGTGATGACCACGTGCTGCATCGGCGGGCGCGCGCGCAGGTCGGCAATGACCTGCTCCACATCAAGATAGTGCAGCTTGAGCGCGATGTTCAGTTCGTCGAACAGCACCAGGCCGATGCCGGGGTCGCGCAGCATGCCGCGCGCCACTTCCCAGGCCGCCTCGGCCTTGGCCACGTCGCGGGCGCGGTCCTGCGTTTCCCAGGTATAGCCCTCGCCCATCACGTGGAAGGCGCACTCGTCCGGGAAGCGGCGCAGGAACATCTCTTCGCCGGTGGGCTGCGCGCCCTTGATGAACTGGACCACGCCGGTGCGCATGCCGTGGCCAAGCGCGCGCACCACCATGCCAAAGCCCGAGCTGGACTTGCCCTTGCCGTTGCCGGTGGTGATGACGATCACGCCGCGCTCATCCTGCGCGGCGGCAATCTTGGCGTCGACGATTTCTTTCTTGCGCTCCATGCGCGCCTTGTGGCGGGCATCGCGGTCCGGGTCTTCTGCAGGGGGGTTCTGGGTATCAGTCATGACGTGTGTCGGGTATGGGTGGGGCGGCGCCGTCGGGGATCAGCGCAGTATGCGCGCCGTCGGTGACGCTGACGATGGCGGTGCGCAGCGCGCGCGAGCAGTGTTCAGGGGTCAGCACCTGGGCGGCAGTGCCATGCAGCGTAGTGCCGTCTTCGGCCATCAGCAGGGCGTGGGTGGCGTAGCGCAGCGCCAGCGTCAGGTCGTGCAGGATCACCACGATGGCATGGCGCCCGGCCCGGGCCAGCGCGGCCAGCTGTTCCAGCACCAGGATCTGGTGGCGCAGGTCCAGGTGCGAGACCGGTTCGTCCAGCAGCAGCAGCGGCGCCTGCTGCGCCAGCGCCGCGGCCAGCGAGGCGCGCTGGCGCTCGCCGCCGGACAGGGTCAGCACATCGCGCGCGGCCAGCGCCTCAATATCCATCGCGCGGATCACTTCGTGCACGATGCGGTCATCCTCGCGCCCGGTCCAGCCCCAGCCGGACAGGTGCGGATGCCGCCCCACGCGCACGGCATCCTGCACCGACATCGAGAAGGTGTCATGCACGGCCTGCGGCAGGTAGGCGCGCTGGCGCGCCAGCACCGCCGGCGCGATCTGCGCCGCCGCGGTGCCGTCGATCTCCGCGCTGCCGCCGTCGGCGTGGCGCAGCCCGGCCAGCACCGTCATCAGCGTGGACTTGCCGGCACCGTTGGGTCCGGCAATGCACCACAGCTGCCCCGCGCCGATGGTCATCGTCAGGCGCTCCACCAGCACGCGCTGGCCGGTGCGCAGCTTCACATCGCGCAGCACGAGCTGCGGACAGGCAGTGAGCGGATGGGACCAGTGCGGGGCCTGGCTCATCGCGGCCTCCGCAGCAGCAGGTAGAGGAAGGTCGGCACGCCCAGCAGCCCGGTGATCACGCCCACCGGCAGCTGCGCGGGCGCGACCACGGTGCGTGCGATCAGGTCGGCGGCCATCAGCAGCGCGCCGCCCAGCAGCGTGGCGGCCGGCAGCAGCAGGCGCTGGTCGTTGCCCCAGGCGAGGCGCACCAGGTGCGGCACCACCAGCCCGACAAAGCCGATCGAGCCGGCCGTGGTGATGGCAGCGGCAATGCACAGCGACGCCAGCAGGAAGGTCGCCAGCCGCACGCGGCCCACGCGCACGCCCAGCGACTGCGCCACGGTCTCGCCCAGCAGCATCACGTTGAGCGCGCGCGCCATCGGCATGGCCAGCAGCAGCGCCACCACCAGCATGGCCAGCGCGCCGCCGTAGGCGGCGGTGCCGCCCAGGTCGCCGGTCAGCCAGAACAGCATGCCGCGCAGGCGCGACTCCGGCGCAATGGAAAGGATCAGGGTAATGACCGCGCCCCAGCCCGCGGCCAGGATCACGCCGGTCAGCAGCAGCCGGGCGCCCGCCTCGCGGTGGCCGCCCTGCACCTGCGGATGCAGCAGGTCGCGCCGCGCCAGCGACGCCACCAGCACCATCGCCCCCAGTGCACCGGCGGCGGCGGCGGCCTGCACGCCCCACCACGGCGCCAGCAGCAGCATGGCCAGCAGCGCGGCAGTGGAGGCGCCGCCCGACACGCCCAGCACATAGGGCTCGGCCAGCGGGTTGCGCAGCAGCACCTGCATCAGCGCGCCGGACAGGGCCAGCAGCCCGCCGCAGGCAAACGCCGCTGCCGCGCGCGGCAGCCGCAGTTCGCGCACGATCGCTGCGGCGGTGCCGGTGTCGGCACCGCTGAGCGCAAGCCAGAGCTCGCGCGCATCGAGCGGCACGCTGCCCAGCGCCAGCGACAACGCGAACGCCAGCAGCGCCGCGAGCGCCAGCACCAGCCAGATCGCCAGGGCGCGCCGGAACTCAGACATGGCGCGCCCGTGCGCTCATCGCTGGCGCCAGCCCAGCGTGATGAAGCCCGCGCGCCCCTGCGTGTTGTAGGGGTAGGCGAGCTGGTAATCCTTGTCGAACAGGTTTTCGACGCGGGCGGCGATGAACCATTGCTTGTCGATGTTGTAGCGGGCGTTCAGGTTGACGATACCGTATCCGCCCAGCCGGCGCGAGCCGGAATCCATGCGCGACGACGACACCAGCCATTCGCCGCCGAAGCGCCAGTTGCCGAAGTCGCGGCCCACGTCGAGCGCGGCATGGCGGCGCGCGCGGCGCAGCAGCTGGGTGTTGGTCTGCTCGTCGACCGGGTTCTGGAAGGTCACGCTGGCGCCGAAGTCGGTGCCATACACGGTGGCGCGCCACGAAGCCTCGATGCCCTGCACCTTGGCCTTGTTGACGTTCTGCGCCAGGAACATGCCGCTGGGCTGCTGTGCCGACACGATCAGGTCGTCGTAGCGCGTCTCGAAGGCGGTCACGCGCAGCAGGCCGGCGCTGGCGGTGGCGTACTGCACGCCGGCCTCGACCGACTTGGCACGTTCGGGCTGCAGGTTCGGCTGGCCGAAGTTGGGGAAGTAAAGCTCGTTGAAGGTCGGCGCGCGGAAGGCATTGCTGACGCTGGCGATCAGCTTGAGCGCATCGGTCACGTAGTAGCCGTAGCCGGCGCGGAAGCTGCCCTGGTTGCCGAAGTCGGAATAATGGTCGTTGCGCGCGTTGAGCTGCAGCTGGTGCTTGCCGATGCGCCCGTCATAGCCGCCGAACACCGAGAACACATTGCGCGTGGGCGCGCCGTAGGCGCTGGAGTCGAGCTCCTGCTGCAGGTAGTCGGTGCCGAACAGCAGCGTGTGGTTGGCGGCCAGCGCATACTCGTTCTGCCAATTGAACTGGCGGTTGCGGGTATTGAAGGTGCCGTTGGGCCTGCCGTTGAGGAAGGTGTCGCTGCGGTCCTCGCTCTGCGACAGCTTGAAATGGGTGGACCAGTCCGTCCCCACCTTGCCGTTGACGAAGGCCGACAGCGTGTACAGCTCGCTGTTGGTGCGGTTGTCGTCGGTCGGGCGGCCGAAGGCGCTGTCGAACGACAGCTTGCTCTTCGAGTAATAGCCGGTGAAGCCCGCGTCCCAGTTCGGCGCGAAGCGGTGCTTGACCTGGCCCGACACGCTCTGGTTCTCGTACGGGTTGTCGTTGGGATTGGCGCGCGGCGCCTGCTTCGTGTTGATCGACGAGAAGCCGTCGGTCTTGAACGCCGAGCCGGTCAGGTTGAACGAGGTATCGCCGACCTGGCCGCCATAGCCGACCGTGCCCTGGCGCGTGTTGTTGCTGCCGTATTCCACCTGCGCATTGGCCGCCGGCGCCTGGCCCGCGCCGCTCTTGGTGAAGATCTGCACCACGCCGCCGATGGCGTCCGAGCCGTACAGCGCCGACACATTGCCGCGCACCACCTCGATGCGCTCGATCTGGTCGGGCAGGATATTGGCCAGCTGCGCGGTGCCGCTGCTCGCTGACGATACCCGCACGCCGTCGATCAGGATCAGGGTCTGGTTGGAGTTGGCGCCGCGCATGAACAGCGTGGTGTTGGTGCCCATGCCGCCGTTGGCCGAGAACTCCACGCCGGCCTGGTTGCGCAGCAGCGTGCGCAGGTCGGGCGCCTGCGAATTGACGATGTCCTGCTGCGTCACCACCGTGGTGTGAGGCAGCGCCTCGGTAATGGCTTGCGCGGTACGGGTGGAGGTGACCACCACCGGCGCGAGCTGCGTGGTGCGGCTGTCGGCGCCGCTGACGGCCGCCTGCGCGAACGAAGTGGCCGGAGCCAGGGTGAGCGAGGCAATGGCCGCCAGGATGGCGGGCACGGACGGACGCACCGCCGGGGTTGCCGGGCGGGTCGACCTGTGGAGCGATGAACGCATGATGCAGGACTGGATAGGAACGGCCGGGCCCGTTCCCCCGCGGACCATATGGCGATGAGGCGTGCCGCGCACGGGCGGCAGCCCGCGTTCAGGCCGGTATCCGGGCTGGCGACACTGGGCCGGCGCCTTCCCGAACCTGCGGTTCAGTGGCGTGTGGCCGGTCCTGCGGTGCGTGTGGCCGGGAATGGGATCCGGCCTTGCCAGCGGCGTTGCCGGCAGGCTGGCTGTCGGCTATGTCGGGGTCTGGCAGATGCGCACCGCGGTCGCTTACCGTTGCGGGGGCAGCACAGGTTGGCCTGTCCGGCGCGCAGCCGGCCCGGCTCCCTGTTTCCCGTTGAACTGCCCTTTCGCCAGGGACGAAAAGGGCGAGCACCTGGAACGTGCGCGAGTCTAGGGCGTTTCGCCCCCCGCGTCAACGCGGCTGCCAGTAGTGTTTTGTCACAACTCTGGTGGCGTTTTAGGTGCAGAAGCCTGCAACTTCCACGCGGGTCGCCAGTCACAAACCCTTTCCTCCGCATTGTGCAAGCCGGCGCATCGGCTAGAATCGCGATACCTGACACTTCTCCCATCATGACAGGCCCTATGCTCACCGAACTCGAACAACTGGCCGCCAAGATCGGGCGCGTGCTGCACCATGCGGACACCCTGGCGGCGGAAAACCAGCGGCTGCGCGACGAGATCGCCCGGCTGGAGGGCGAAGCCGCGCAGTTGCGCGGCGAGCGCGAGGCCATGGCAGCCGACCGCGAACTGCTCAATATCAAGATCGAGGAAGCGCAGCTGCGCATCCAGTCCATCCTTGACAAGCTGCCGACTGCCAGCGACACGCGCCAGCTCGACCTGCTCGGCGAAGAGGCTGCGGCGCAGGACGCCGAGCCGCACAAGGCTCCCGGAGAACACGCATGAGCAACAAGCAAGTCGAAGTCAATATCGCCGGCCAGCCCTACCGCTTTGCCATCGCGCCCGAGAACGAGGCCGCGCTGCTCGAAGCCGTGGCCCTGGTCGACACGCAAATGAACAAGCTGCGCAACGGCACCGCGGCCAAGGGCGTGGAGCGCGTAGCGGTCATGGCCGCCATCAGCATCGCCTCGGACCTGCTGTCGATGCAGCGCAAGCAGCAGGCCGAGGGCGCGATCCCGGTCGATGCCATCCGCGCGCGCATCCGCGAACTCAACGACCGCGCCGACGAAGCCCTGCGCCAGTATGCGCACGTGGGCACCGGTACGCGCGGCTGAGCAATGAAAGGGGGATGTGCTGCGGATGCCGCGCTGCCGCGCAAAATGTAACGATACGCGCGAGTGGACTTGGTATGCCCTGCAACGCGGTGTATAGTGTAGCCAGACTGCACGAGGCACCATAGATGTGCAGCTACAGGCCAGGTTATCGCGCCCGGCCGCCGTTCTCATCCCATCCTAGTCAGAAACGGCAAACGTCTGACATCCCGCACGCGGATCCGGTTTTCCGGGCACGATGATGCGCCTGGAAAGTCAGACGTTTGACAGTTTCCCTGCCTGGTTCGTGAGGGTCATAAACTCCTTGAACCGATATGCATTGCATGGTGCGGGATCATGTCGCGTGGGCGAGCGCGTCGTCGCATTCATAGTCTGGGCCTGGCCTGGACTCCCTGAGTGGATGATGTACCCGAAATGCGACTTCCGCAGCCACTCTGAACCTCACTTGGGTTCAGGATGCCGACCCAGCGGCCAAGGCGGGGACCCCTTAAAAAGGCGGTGGTTTTCTGAACCATCGCCTTTTTTCTTGCCTGCGCGTCCGCGTGCACACGCTGTGCACGCGGCGCCCTGATCTGCTTCCATTCCTGAGCTGCGCCGTGAGCCCGAACCAGAACCAACGCGCCCGCCAGTACTGGCTGATGAAATCAGAACCGGATGAAGCCAGCATCGACGACCTGGCCCGGGAAGGCACGCTGCCCTGGACCGGCGTGCGCAACTACCAGGCGCGCAACTTCATGCGCGACACCATGCGGATCGGCGACGGCGTGCTGTTCTACCACTCGTCGTGCCCGGAGCCCGGCATTGCCGGCCTGGCCGAGGTCTGCTCCGTGCCCTACCCCGACCCCACCCAGTTCGACCGCAAGAGCCCGTACTATGACGCCGCCTCCAAGGCCGACGCGCCGCGCTGGCTGTTGGTCGACGTGCGCTTCGAACGCAAGAGCGCGCTGATCCCGCTGGCCGCGTTGCGCGAGCATGAGGAACTGGCCGACATGGTGGTGCTGCGTCGCGGCAACCGGCTGTCGATCACGCCGGTGACACCGGCCGAATGGCGCTTCATCACCGGCAAGCTGATGCGCTGAACCCTGCCCGGCCGGCCCAGGCAAGGCTGATCACAACAACCCTGAAGACACGATGCAGTTCGACAACCTGCCGGTGCTGGTTCCTGCCCTGCTTGCCCTGGGCGCTTTCACCGGCTTCTGCGCCGGGCTGCTCGGCGTCGGCGGCGGCATGATGATGGTGCCCTTCCTGACGCTGCTGTTCACCAGCCTGGGCGTTGCCGACGAGGCCATCGTCCATATGGCGATCGCCACCTCGATGGGCACCATCCTGTTCACCTCGTTGTCGTCCGTGCGCGCGCACCACCAGCGCGGCGCGGTGCGCTGGCCGATCGTGCTGGCGCTGGCGCCGGGCATCGTGCTCGGCGGCATGATCGGCGGCGGCAAGGTGTTCGCGGCGCTCAAGACCAGCTGGCTGTCGCTGGCGTTTGCCGGCTTCGTCGGGTTTTCCGCGCTGCAGATGCTGCGCAACCGTCGTCCCAGGCCCGGCCGGCAGCTGCCCGGCCTTGCCGGCATGGCGGGCGCGGGCGGCGTGATCGGCTTCCTGTCCAGCCTGGTTGGCGCGGGCGGCGCCTTTGTCTCGGTGCCGTTCATGACGTGGTGCAACGTGCCGATCCACAACGCGGTGGCGACCTCGGCCGCGCTCGGCTTTCCGATTGCAGCGGCCAGCGTGGCCGGCTATGTCTGGAGCGGCTGGCAGACGCCGGGGCTGCCGGCGGGATCGCTCGGCTATCTCTACCTGCCGGCCCTGCTGGTGATCGCAGCGGCCAGCGTAATGACCGCGCCGCTGGGCGCGCGCACCGCGCACCGCATGGATGTGAGCCAGTTGCGCAAGGTCTTTGCCGCGCTGCTGCTGTGCCTGGCGAGCTATATGTTGTGGAAGGCCTGGCAGGCATTCTGACCCGGACGGGGGAGGCGCGCCCGCGCCGGCTTCGCAACAATCGTTTGCAATGTCGCGGAACGATCGCGCACCCGGTCACGTCTGATACCCATCACGTTTGAACGGGAGAACAACATGAAACAATGGCTTGCCGCCACCCTGCTGGGCACCACCGCCATCGTTGCCTCGGCGCACGGTGGCCCCACTGAAACGCCGTCGGGCGTGCTCTCGCTGAGCGCGCAGGCGGTCACCGAAGTGCCGACCGATATCGTGCACCTGACGCTTGCCGCCGAGCAGGAAGGCGCTGAACCGGCCGCGATTTCCTCGGGCCTGTCGACCCGGACGCAGGCCGTCATCACGCAGGCGCGCCGCGTCCAGGGCGTGACCGCCGAGTCGGGCGGCTTCACCATCCACCCCAACACCGACCGCAACGGCCGCATCAGCACCTGGCGCGGGCGTTCCGAAGTCATCCTGAAGTCGCGCGATTTCTCGGCCGTGTCCAAGCTCGCTGGCGAGCTGGCCAGCCAGATGCAGGTGCAGAACATCGCCTTCTCGCTGTCGCGCGAAGCGCGCGAGGCGGCCGAAGCCAAGCTGGCCGAGCAGGCCATCGCCTCGTTCCGCAGCAAGGCGCAGTCGACCACCAAGCTGTTCGGCTACAACAGCTACACGATCCGCGAAGTCAGCCTGAATGAAACCGGCGTGGTGCCGCCGATGCCGCGCATGTACGGTGCTGCCAAGGCCATGATGGCCGACGCCGCGGTGGCGGTGCCGGTTGAGGGCGGCAAGACGCAGGTGACGGTGTCGGTCAACGGGTCGGTGCAGATGCTGAAGTAACGAAGAAGGGCACGCTGCCGCCCCTCTGTTTGCTCCCTCTCCCGCCTGTGAACTGACCCCGTAAAGTTGGAGAGTCAAAGCTAGGTGGAACCGAACTGAGCCCTGTACTGTACGGGGCTCAGTC
>NZ_JBYSYA010000037.1:0-42161 GCF_058782785.1 Cupriavidus sp. FW306-01-F10A | reverse complement strand
CGTGTGAAAGTAGGTCATCGCCAGGCTCTTATTCCCAAAACCCCTCGACAGCGTGTGCTGCGAGGGGTTTTGTCTTTGGTGGTCCGGAAAACGTTCTGGCAACTTTCGACAAAATGTGCGCTGGCTACCCGGCGAGAGAGCCGCCCTTGATCGGGCTTCCGATCATCGGGGCTGGGCGGCACTGCTGGCAGCAGCGGAAAATGCTGCATGATGGCTAGGAATCGTCTTAATTTGCTGTGGCTTGGATAAACGTTGCAATCTTTGACACGTGTAACGTCCGTTTTGCGGATAACATCGCCTGCGCTCCGCAGATGGTGCTTCGCGCGTAACACGGGTGCCATGCGGTAATCCTCTCTCAGGAGGCCGCTCGCATGGGTATCCGCGACAATCTGCCTTTTCCCGCCCGCACCGTCACGGTCTCCGGCCCCGCCTTGCCGGAAATTCTCGGGCAATCCCCCTTCACCTTCGTACGCCTGGAGGGCAAGGAAGGCGTCTGCGGCCTGTTCGAATACGACATCGAACTGAAAACGCCAGACAAGGCCTACAACTTCCACGGCCCGGAAGGCAACTTCGACTTGCGCGAGATGAACGGGCGCGAGCTGACCGTGCATATCGAACTCGACGGCATGGGTACGGGGTTGGCGGGACACATTGGCGCAGGCACGCGCGAGATCAGCGGCATTGTCGATCGTGCCCGCTACCTGCGCGCCGAAGGGCGGCACTTCGTCTACGGACTGACGCTGCGTCCCTGGCTCTGGATCGCCTCCCAGAACAGGAACAGCCGCGTCTTCGAGAACCGCACCGATATCGAGATCATCGAAGAGGTCCTGTCTGCGTACTCCTTTCCGGTTGAGCGCAGGCTCGACGTGGCGAAATACCCCAGACGGGTCTACCGCACCCAGTGCGACGAGAGCGACTACACCTTCATCGCCCGCCTCATGCAGCACTGGGGAATATCGTGGTTCTTCGAACATTCTGACGGCAAGCACCGCCTGGTTCTGGTCGATCACGTCGGTGGTTATTTCAGCATGCAGAGCGAGGCGTATCAGGTGCTGGAAATCCTTCCGCCTGGCGTCAGGGTCGATCAGGAACACCTCGATGCTTTTTCGGTCGTCGATGCCGTGGTCGCAGGCAAGTACACGACCAATGCCTACAGCTTCACCCAGCCGCGCGGCAACCTGACCGCCTGCAGTTCGGACCCGCGAGACACGGGCCTGAACACTGGCGCGCTGCACCAGGAAGTGTACGACTTCCCTAGCGAGCATGCCCAGCCGGCCACGGACAACCGCCCGTGGGACGAAGGCGACATGATCGCGCGCATCCGCATGGAGGAGATCCGTTCGCGCGGCCTGCGCTGCTTTGGCACCGGCAACCTGCGCGCGGTGGTGCCCGGCTGCACCATGCACGTGAAGGGACACCCCCAGCAGGCGGCCAACCGCGAGTACGTGGTGCTTGGCGCCAACCTCAGGCTGGAAGACGTGGCCGAAGCCTCGGGTGAAGGCCAGCGGTGGCAATGCCGCGTCGAATTCGAGTGTCACCCCACCCATGAGGTCTTCCGCCCGGCACTGAGCATCCCGTGGCCAGTGGTCACTGGCCCGCAAAGCGCGACGGTAGTTGGCCCCGAAGGCCATACCGTATGGCCCGACCGCTTCGGGCGCGTGCGCGTGCAGTTTCCGTGGGACCGCTTCAACAAGATGTCCTGCTGGGTGCGCGTGGGCGACGCCATGGGCGGGTTCGCAGTACGGCCAGGTCAGCATCCCGCGCATCGGCAGCGAAGTGCTGGTGATGTTCCTGGACGGCGGCGACCCCGACAGGCCCATCGTGACGGGCGCGGTGCCGAACAGCCTCAACATGCCGCCGTGGCAGCTACCGCATCAGCATGCGCTGACCGGCATCCGCAGCCGTGAGCATGACGGCTCCAGCAGCGGTCATCTGGTGTTCGACGATACCAAGGGGCAAATCCAGTCCCAGCTGTCTTCGGACTACCAGCGCTCGCAACTGAGCCTGGGCTACCTGAGCCGCATCGAGGACAACCGGGGTCGCCAGGATCATCGGGGCAACGGCTTCGAACTGCGCACCGATGGGCACGGTGCCGTGCGCGGCGGCGATGGCCTGCTGATCAGCACCGAGGCCCGGCCCGATGCCAGGGCGCACCACAAGGACATGGGCGAGACGGTTGACCGGCTGCAGCAGGCCCAGCATGCCCACGACATCATGGGCCAGCTCGCGCAGCACCATCACGCGCAGGATGAGGAACAGCAGGACGTCGCCAAGGCGCTCAAGGCCCAGGATGAAGAAATCCGCGGTTCGGGCGAGGTCAATGGCGAGTTGACCGCGCCTCATCTCGTCCTTGCGTCGGCAGCAGGATTGGCCGCGACGACCGCCAAATCCACCCAATTGCACAGCGGCGAGCATCTGGCTGTCACGACTGGCAAGCACGCATCCATCGTCAGCAGCGGCGGCATCTTTGCCAGCGCGGCGCGACGGATTGCGCTGTTCGCGCACAGCCTCGGCATACGGCTGGTGGCCGCCACGGACCACATTGCGCTCGAAGCGCAGGATGGCGACATCAAGGGCACCGCCAAACGCAACATTCATTTCCGCGCGCTTGGCGACATCGTTCTCGAGGCCGACCAGGGCATTCTGTTGAAGGTCGGACAGACCTATATGCGCGTGACTCCCTCGCAGATCGTCGAGGGCATGAGCGGGGTAAGGCAGATTCACGCGACCGATTTCAGTGTCGATGGCCCGGATGGCATGAACCCCAGCGCCCTGGCGCTACCGCAGAGCGATTTCGATCAGGAAGTGTACTTGCATCTGCCCGACGGCTCGCCCGCCAGGAACCGGAAATTCCGCCTGACGCAATCCGACGGCAGCGTGATCGAGGGCGTCACCGGCCCCGATGGGCTGACCAAGCTCCAGCAAAGCCAGGGCGCCGAAAACATCATGATTCAGATTCTGGAGTCCGCAAGTGGCCGCTGATCGCATCCATCTGAAAACCGGCGAAGAAATTGGCGGGCACGCCGGAGCCGTCGTTGCACTCACACCTTCGACCGACACGCGCCGCGTCAGTCTGCCGGTGCCGCCTGACAAGGTGATTCCGGTCATCTTCCTGCCGGGCATCATGGGGAGCCACCTTCGCATGAGCCGGAAGCGGCAGGAGGATCTCAAGCGCGATGACAACATTGCCTGGCGGCCGGATGACACTGGGGACACGCTTGCCCGCCGCAACGACTCTCCGGGCCGGCGGCAAATGAACTTCGATCCCGACGAAACCGAAGTGGACCGTTACGAGATCACCGAGGACGCCGGAAGGTTCGACATGACCGGCAAAGAGACGGTCAATTCCGACAAGCGGCACGGCAACGTCCCCGATGGGCTGCCCGATATCGGCTTGCTGATGAGCGCGCCACTGCCGCCTGCCGCCGAGCAGTGGAAGGCCAGGCGCGGCAAGCACGAGGCCACCGCCGCGCAGAAGGCCCGCTGGCGCGGCTGGAGCGAAGTCATGTTCGAGACCTACGGCGAGGTGATCAAGCTCATGGAGGCTCACCTGAATGACATGCTGGTGGCCAGGGATCTCTCGCCGACCTGGAAGGAGGGCAAGAAGGTGGAAGTGCTGGGCGTCACCCCCGCCTATTGGGGCGGCGCCGGCGATACGCTGACCGAGGCCGATGTCCTGCGCGTGGCGAACTGCTGGTATCCGGTCTACGCGATGGGCTACAACTGGCTGGAAAGCAATGGCACGTCCGCAAAGAAGCTGGCCAGGCGCATCGACGAAATCATCGGGATGTACACGGCCAACGGGCGGCAGTGCAAAAAGGTGATCGTGGTCACGCACTCGATGGGTGGCCTGGTGGCTCGCGCACTGCTGCATCCGGACTACGGCAACGCGCAGGACAAGATTCTCGGCGTCTACCATAGCGTCCAGCCTGCGCTCGGGGCTGGGGCGGCCTACAAGCGCGTGCGCACAGGGTCCGACGTGCAGGACAATCTGGTTGGGAACATTGCCCGCAATGTCATGGGCAGAACGGGCAAGGAAGTGACGGCGGTATTTGCCAATGCCTCGGGGCCGCTGGAGCTGCTGCCGACCGCCTCCTATCCGCGAGGATGGTTGCGTCTGCAGACCGGCGACTACCGGCAGGCCATGGCGCTGCCGATTACCTCGGATGCACCGTTGAAGGCGTATCTGAGCGATCTGGACTTGCATCAGAAGCTGGGCGTGGACAAGCCTGCGCCGCCGATGGCGGTGGGCGATCCGGTCTACGATATCTACACGCGCAATCCTCAGGCATGGTGGCGGCTGCTGAATCCGGAATGGATTAATCCGGCAGATAAGGATCTTAGAGGGGCGGAGCCGTACGCACTTGCGAAGAAGCGGATTGCCGCCGCGCAGCTTTTCCACAAGAACATCAAGGACCTGTACCACCCCACGACCTATGCCAGCTACGGCGAAGACAGTTCGCAGAAGTCCTACGGCAGCGTGACCTGGCGGGCGGAGACGGCCGATCTGGCGCCACATGGCGACCCACTCACGTGGACCATCGAGAGCGAGGATGCCGAGGGCCGCATCGTGGTGCGCACCAAGAGCAGACAGCCGCTGACACTTTGCCTGGAGCCACCGATTGACGCAGGTGACCAGACGGTGCCTGCCAAGGCGTCCGCCGAAGCCGTGCGCGGTACGCTATTCCGGCAAACTGGCTACGAGCATCAGGGCAGCTATCAGAATGACCAGGTGCTGGCGAGCGCGCTGTATTCGATCATCAGGATTGCCAACACTGCGACATGGTGGGGCCAATGACCCGCCGCGGCTTCACCAAGGTCTTGGCTGGCCTGCTGCTCGCGGGCTGCCAATCGTTTGCGTATCCGGAGAACAAGATGTCGGAACCCGTTGCGCTGTCGCCGCGCCTGCAGACCCTTTTCGCCAAGACCAAACCGGTGTGCTTTGGCCGCTATGTGATGGAAGTCCCGGTCGAAGCCGAGATGCTGTGGGGATTCCGGGAGTTTCCCGGCAAGATTATTACGCACGTCGGACAAGCGGAGCGCTTGAAAGAACGAGCGGAGTCATTTCGCCGCGAGATTCTTAGTAAGGATCGAACTGCCAAGATTAGCTATTTTGGTCAGGCGGCGACTTCGCGAAGCTGGGAAATTCGATATTTTGAAGACCAGCTCTCGATCGACTACGGGGTGGAAATGAAGCATACCTTCGTAGCATCTGGTTCGAATCTGTTCGAGTGGTTTACTGGTGGCGATAAGCTCGCCCCCTTAGTGCGTGGTATCCGGGCACGCGACAACGCAGACATCCCCACGGCCCCCGGCGTCTGCATCGACCACGGCTTCGTCGCGGACGCGTCCGGCAGCTATCAGGAGATCTTTGGCGCAGGCATTCGGCTGCCCAGCCTGCCCGATGTCAGCTTTTCGGTGGACTCCAACAAGCTGGCCAGCGTGGACGGCGAACCTGGTCTGCTGACTTCGATTGCCGAGCAAAGGAAGTACCTGGGTAGCCGCTACCCGAAATTGACGACCCTGCGCGAGGGCAAGCGCACGGTCGGCGTCTGGCAAGGGGAAGAATCGCTGGTCCGCCGTGCGGATGGCACGCATGACTTCGAGTGGGAAGCTGTTGGCAGGGAGCGAACGACGCTGCATCCAGCGGTGATCGGCGCCAAGATGTACACCAAGGTGGCGGCCAATCGCATCGGCGCTGCGGATCAGGCCTCGCTGACGGACGAGGAAGCCGTGGCCCTCTGGGACAGGCTGCTGGATGGTGTGCGCTTCCGCGTGAACGCACCGCCGACGCAGACCGGCGATCCGGTCACGGTGCGCCCAGGCGAAACCACACCTCTGTCCGGCATCTGGCGCGCCTCGCTTCCGACCGGACACCCTCAGGCGGATTGGGTGGCCAGCAAGTCCGGCATCCTGCGGCAAAAAGGGATGCCGATGATCCGCTTCGGGCTTTCGCCATCTGATGAAGCGCTGGTTGTCTGGACGTGGATGGGCGAGGCCAGCACATGAGCCGACGCATCATCGCGGTTGACGATATGACCGACCATGGCGTGGTGGGCACGGGTTTTTCCAAATACCAGCTCCAGGGGCGCGCCGTGGCGCGGCCGCATGACGAGGTGGATTGCCCCAGAATACGCCCACGCCACAAGTAGCCCGCACCCAATTCTGGGTGCCCGCAACTGCATACCGTAAAGATAGCCGCGATGACCAGGATCGTTTGACTTTTTAAGACGACTGGTCATATTATTTAGCCATGGCACGCACCGCAGACAAGACCGACATCCCTGACCGCCTGACGAAGGCAGGGCGCGAACTGTTTTCGCGCCACGGCTACAACGCCACCGGCATCCAGCAGATCACCGACCACGCCGGCGTGCCCAAAGGCTCGTTCTACAACCATTTCGAAAGCAAGGAAACGTTTGCCGCGGTCATCGTCGCGCAGTACGCGGACTACCTGCAGCGGTCGTGGGAAGTCATGATGGAGGCCGCGCCGCCAGAGCCGATGGCGGCAATCCGCTACGTCTTCACCCAGATGATTGCCTACCACCTGTCCAGGACGGTGCAGGCAGGGTGCCTGATCGGCAACTTTGCGGCGGAGATTGCCTTGTCGAGCGACACCTGCCGGACCGCCCTGCAGGCAGCCCAGATGGCCTGGCGCGAACGCCTGGCCGGCATGATCAGCGAGGCCCAGGCGCACGGCGCAATCCGTACGGACATTGCGCCTGCCGACCTCTCCGGGCTGGTCTGGGATGCCTGGGAGGGCGCCTTGCTGCGCATGAAGCTCGAACGCTCGGTCGAGCCGCTGCGCCGCAGCGTCGACCTGATGTTCGACCACCTGTTCCAGCCGGCCGCTACCAACGTTGTGGCCGCTGCAAGCCATAGACCAACCACGGAGTAAGCCATTCATGGGCGCACAGAAAGAAGCCTTTCTCGCGGATGCTTTGTTCCAGCCGATCAGGCTGGGCAAGCTCGAACTTGCCAACCGCATGGCCATGGCGCCGCTCACGCGCAGCCGCGCCGACGACAACCTGGTGCCGACCGACATGGTGGTCGAGTACTACAGCCAGCGCGCCAGCGTCGGCCTGATCATCGCTGAAGCCACGCAGGTCTCGACCACAGCCCAGGGCTACACCAATACGCCGGGCATCTATACCCCCGAGCAGATCGCCGCCTGGACGAAGGTGACCGACGCGGTCCACGCGCAGGGCGGCAGGATCTTCCTGCAGATCTGGCACACCGGCCGCATGTCCCACACGCACTTCCAGCCGGACAACCAGGCCCCGGTCGCACCGTCGGCCATCGCTGCCAATGCCAAGACCTATATCAACGGCAAAGGCTACGTCGAATGCTCGGTCCCGCGCGCGCTCGAGACGGCCGAGATCGCTGGTATTGTCGATGACTTCCGCACCGCTGCAGCCAATGCCATCCAGGCCGGCTTCGACGGGGTCGAAGTCCATGGCGCGCACGGCTACCTGCTTGACGCCTTCCTGCGCGATGGCACGAACAATCGCACCGACGCGTATGGCGGCAGCATCGAAAACCGCGCGCGCTTCCTGCTCGAAGTCATGGCTGCCGTGGTCAATGAGATCGGTGCCGACCGGGTCGGCATTCGCTTGGCACCGGTTTCGCCCGTCAACGACGCGCTGGAGAGCAACCCACAGCCACTGTTCGAACATGTCGTGCGTGAACTGGAGAAGCTGCATCCGGTGTATATCCACGTCGTAGAAGGCCACACCGGCGGCCCGCGCGACAACGCGCCTTTCGATTATGAAGCGCTGCACCGCCTGTACACCGGCGTATGGATGGTCAACAACGGCTACTCCAGGGAGATGGCCGAAGAGGCGATTCGCAGCGGCAGTGCCGACATGGTCTCGTTCGGCCGCAAGATGATCACCAACCCCGACCTGCCGCGCCGCTTCCGCGAAAACAAGCCGCTGAACCGCCCCTTTGAGGACGCTTCACTGTACGGCGGCAATGGTGCGCACGGTTACGTCGACTACCCGGCGCTGGGCTGACGCGGGCTCCGGCCCGGACGCCGGCGGCGCGCCGCACTGCCGGCGTCGTGCCAGCAAAAAAGCGCCCTTTGGAGCCGGGAGAAATACGTTCCAAAGGGCGCACAAGCGCGTTTGACGATGGCTGCCTGCCTGGGGCAGGCTCACTGAGCGTGGGCTATGCCAGGGCGCCGTCGGTATAGACGTCGAACTTGCGCGCGGGATCGGCTGAAGGACCGCTGCGGTCCATGCCGGCCAGGGCGCCGTCAGTGTAGATGTCGAATTTGCGGGCAGGATCGGCCGACACGCCACTACGGTCCAGGCCAGAAACCGAGTGCTCCTTGACGGGTGAAGCCTCGACGCGGGTGCCGTCGATGAAGACGTCGAAGCGGCCGGCCCGCGCACTGTTGCTATAGACGTCGCGCATGTCGACGCGGAAGGTGCAGCCGGACCTGTCGCCGGCAGCAGCGCTGTCGCGGGCGGCGGCATGGGCAATGCCGGCAGTGCAGGCGACTGCAATCGCGGCGGTGGCGAAGATCGTGTTGGCGAGCTGGCGGATCATGGCGGTACTCCGATTTGCGGTAAGAAGGGCAGAACGCGGCGGCGTCCTCTCGCTTATACGCAGAAGCTGTGCCACCGGATGCGGACCGACAAAAATGGAGCGGCAGCCCCGTCATCAGCGAATTCCGCCCGATTGGCGGAGCAAATGTTGGGCAGAAACAGACTTGCGGCGTATCAGCCGCCCACCCAAACCAACAGCTTCAGCCGTCAGCCACTTCCCGCGCCGGCATTCCCGTCTCCGACTACCCCCGACAGCGTCAAGCTGGCCATGCCCATACGGGCATGGCCCGCGCTGATGGATGGCGCCAACGCCATGCTCCCCCTGTAGAATCGGCTTCCACGCAACCCTGGAACGTCCCGCATGGACTCTCACGCCCCGGATCGCGGCGCGCTGGTGCCGCCGGCCTATCACGCAACGGTGGTCGACTACCTGCGTCGCCATGAGCCCGAGGTCTGGCGCTGGGCCGGCGCCCGTGCAACCGGCGCCGATCACCGCGAGGCACTGCGCTCGATGCTGCTGCGCGACACCTACCGCATCGAGGCGGACGCGCACGCCGACGTGCACGCGGCGCTGGCCGAGGCGATGGCGCGGCTCGGCATCGACGCGCCCGCCACGCTCTACCAGTCCCCGGGCCTGGACATGAACGCCTCGCTGGTCTACGTGCCCGCGGAGGTCCACATCGTCCTGCAGGGGCCGCTGCTGGAACGGCTGTCGCCGCCGGAGCTGCTGGCGGTGTTCGGCCATGAACTGGCCCACTACCTGCTGTGGTCGCGCGACGACGGCCAGTTCCTGCTGGCCGACCGCATCCTGAACGATGCGCTGGCCGCGCCCGGCGCCAGCGCCAGCCATCGCGAGACCTGGCGCCGATACGCGCTGCACACCGAGCTGTTCGCCGACCGCGGCGGCGCCGTGGCCGCCCGTGCGGTGGCGCCGGCCGTATCGACGCTGGTCAAGGTGCAGACCGGCATAGGCAGCGTGGACGCGGCCGCCTACCTGCGCCAGGCGGCCGAGATCGAAGCCCACGAAGCGGGCGCGAGCGCCGCCCACAGCCATCCCGAGACCTTTATCCGGGCGCGCGCGCTGGCGCTGTGGTGGGAGGGCGCGGCCGGTCTCGATCCGTGGATCGAAACCCGCCTGCACGGCCCGCTGGCGCTGGAGAAGCTGGACCTGCCGGGACAGATCCGGCTGCAGGCGCTGACGCGCGGCTTCCTCGCCCACTTCCTCGCCGGCACGCCGCTGGCGAGCGAGGCAGTGCTCGCGCAGGTGCGCATGATGTTCCCCGACTGGCGCGACGACGAACCGGCGATCGGCCCCGAGGGGGTGGGGCCGGACGTGGCCGACGACAGCGTGCGCGGCTACCTCAACGCGCTGATGATGGATCTGGCGCTCGCCGACCCCGACCAGCAGGACGCGGCGCTGCTGCGCGCCGGCCAGGTGGCGCAGGCGCTCGGCAGCCTGGAAGCGCTGCAAGGCAACCTGCGCCGCGACGCCGGCTTCGGCAAGCGCGAGCTGGACCGCTACCAGCGCCAACTCCACCGCGAACTGGCCAGGGAGGGCCGGGCATGACTGACAGCACGACCCACGGCACCAACACCATTCCGGATATGGCCGGCAGCAGCGAGCCGCGCACGCTGCGCGCCCTGGTCGACGCGCAGGCTGGCGCGGCGCTGCCCACCGACGACGTCCTGGTGCTGGTGCTGCCCCTGTTCGCGCAGGTTGCCGCGCTGCACGCGCAGGGCAGGGTGGCCGCGCTCGATCCCGACAGCATCCTGGTGGACGAGGAAGGCGCGCTGCGCCTGCGCCGGCCCGATGGTGAAGCACCGGTCATGGACATCGGCGCGGTGCATCGCGTGCAGCCGCATCCGGCCTCGGGCCTGAACATCGTCGGCGCGCTGCAGCTCGGCCACGCCGACGACGGGCAGCGCGACCAGACCGACCTGGTGCTGCAGCTTGACGCTACGGCGCCGGTCGAACGTCCGGTCTATCTACGCGGCCCGGCCAGCTGGGAACGCCTGCTTGGCCACCACGACGAGATCGGCGACGTCTTCCTGCTCGGCATGGTGCTCGCCAGCCTGGCCTGCGGCCTGGACTTCGCCGACGAGGACGACCTGCGCAGTTTCGTGGCGCATCGCCGCAACCTGTTCCTGCTGCACGAGCGCTTGCATCCGATCGTCGCCGCGGTGATCGTCGAGATGACCGAGATCAACCGCCACGACCGCGCCACCGATGTCGCCGCGCTGGCGACCCGGCTGCGCACGTGGCGCGAGCAGCCGCTGGGACTGGACGTCGAACGCGCGCTGGCCGGCACGAACGGTGCCACGCCGCGCCGCGCCGCCGTGCTCACGCACCTGCGCGACCGCCTGTTCGATCTGTCGCGGCGCAACCGCCTGCTGCACTTCCGTCCGACCGCGGCCACCGTCAACGTGACCGTGGCCAGCGTGCCGCTGATGCTGCAGATCGAAAGCGTGCGGCCCGAGCATATCTGCACCTGGGGCGGACCGTTCGCCGCCGACCTGGTAGCGGGCAAGCCGGTGTCGCTGCAGCGCTGGCTGCGCTTCGACGACCAGCCATACCTGCCGGCGTCGCTGGACCGCCTGATCGCCGAGACCCGCCGCGACCGCGCCGAGTACGGCTTCAGCAACCTGCGCCTGGTGGTGGCGTTCCTGCGCTGGCACAACCTGAAGGAGGCGCCGGACGAGCGCATCGTGACGCCGCTGCTGTGGCTGCCGGTGGAGCTGGTCAAACGCAAGGGCGTGCGCGACCAGTACGTGATCCAGTGCGCAAGCGGCGAGGCCGAGTTCAACCCGGTGCTGCGCCACTACCTGAGCCAGCTGTACGACATCCGGCTGGATGAGACGGTGGATCTCGGCAAGACCTCGCTCGAGGAGATCCATGCCGGCATCCTTGCGCAGATTCGCCGCTCGGAGCCCTCGGTGGAGCTGCGCCTGGTCGACAAGGCCGCGGTGCGGCTGGTGCGGCAGAAGGCGCTGCAGCGGATGCAGCAGTTCCAGCGCCGCAAGCCGGGCCCGGCCGCCGCGCGCACCGGCGGGTGGCGGCCGCCGTACAGCTATGCGCAGGACGACTACCGGCCGCTGGGGCGCGCTCTGTTCGAGCATTGGGTGCGGCCGAGTGAGCTGCCACAGCGCTTCGAGGCGGGCGCCACACCGGGAGCCGGTCCGCGCCAGCCGCACATGAGCGGCCCCGCCGCCGCTGAAAGCGACGAGCGCCAGGGCTACGTGCTCGAGGAGTCCGAAGGCCACCGTTATGCCTGGGACCTGGACCTGACGCAGGTGACGCTCGCCAACTTCAACTACCGCAAGATGTCGCTGGTGCGCGACTACACGCAGTTGCTGGACGAGCCCGGCGCCAATCCGGCGTTCGACCGCGTGTTCTCGATCGATCCGCGCGACGTGGAGACCGAAGTGCCCGCGCCGCTCGCACCGGGCGAGCAATGGAACGTGGTGGCGGCCGATGCGACGCAGAACGCCGCCGTCGGCCTCGCGCGCAGCCAGCGCAGCTTCATCATCCAGGGCCCGCCGGGAACGGGCAAGTCGCAGACCATCACCAACCTGATCGCCGACTACGCCGGACGCGGCAAGCGCGTGCTGTTCGTCTGCGAGAAGCGCGCCGCGCTCGACGTGGTGTTCCACCGGCTCAAGCAAAGCGGACTGGATTCGCTGTGCTGCCTGATCCACGACTCGCAGACCGACAAGAAGGCCTTCATTGCCGACCTGCGTGCCTGCTACGAGCAGTGGATCGCGCAGCCGCACGATGGCGACACGCTGGCGGCCCGCCGCACGCAGGTCGCCGAGGCGCTGGACGCATTCCAGCAGCGCATCGACGCATTCGAGTCGGCGATGGCCAGCGCGCCCGAGGCACTCGGCGACAGCGTGCGTGCGCTGCTGCGCCGCGTGGCTGCGTTGCCCGCTGTGCCCGAGGCAGGGCCTGCGCTGCGCGAACGCCTGCCGGCGCTGGCCGCCTGGGACCGCCAGCGCGATCTCGCGCACCGCGTGCACCGCGCGATGCGCGAGCGCTTCGGTGTCGACAGCCTGGCCGCGCATCCGTTCGCGCGCCTGTCGCCGCAACTGCTGGCCGACGAGCGCGCCTATGGCCGCGCCGAGCAGCTGTGCCATGACGCCGAGGCGCTGTTCGATGCGCTCGACCCGCTGCTCGACAGTACCGCCAGCCTGACCGGCCAGGACACCGCGCTGGAACAGGCACGCGCAATTGCCGCCGACAGCCAGTGGCTGCTCGACACGGGCCTGGCCGCGCATCTGGACCTGCTCGATCCGGCTTCGCCGGCGCAAGGCGCGCTGCGCGAGATCCGGGCGGACCTGGAGCGGCGCGCGCAGGCACTCGCCGACGCGCAAGCCGCAACGTCGAACTGGCAGGACAAGCTGAGCCCCGGCGATACCGAATCGGCGCTGGCGCTCGCGCGGCGGCTGGAGCCGTCGTTCGCGCGCTGGCTGCAGCCCGCATGGTGGCGGCTGCGCGGCGAACTGAAGCGCCGCTATGACTTCGGCAAGCACGCCGTCCATCCGGGCTACGGCAAGGTGCTGGAAGCGCTGGCCGCCGAGCATGCCGCGAGCGCCGCGCTGGCCGCGGCCGATGCCGACAGCCGCCGGCGCTACGGCGTCAGCGAGATGCAGGCCTTCCTGCGCGCGCTCGGCGAACTCGAGCAGCGCCTGCAGTCAGGCGCAGGCCCGCGCGAACTGGTCGCGCACCTGCGCCAGGCCGTCGACCCGGTCGCAGCGGCGCGCGCCGAGGCCGGTGCGCGCGAGGCGCTGGAGAAGCTCGCGCAGCGCGTGCGCGACGGCCTGGTGCTGGCCGACGACGCGCGCCTCGGCGACATCGCCGAACTGCTGCGCGACCTGCGCGAGGCGCTCGACGACCTGCCCGACCTGTTGCCGCTCTTGCGCGCGGTGCATGCGGGCGACCCCGCCTGCGCCGCCACGCTGCAGTGGCTCGATCACGCACCGGTGCAGCTCGAGGCGCTGGTCGCCGACGAGGCACTGCGCCGTCTCGCGCGCGAGAACCCGGTGCTGGCGCGCTTTGGCGGCGCGGCGCTGGCGCAGGCTGCGCGCGCCGTGGCGCAGAGTCAGCGCGAGCTGCTCGCGCTGAACGCCCAGGTGGTGCGCGCCACGCGCCACAAGCAGTTCGCCGAGCATGTGCGCGTGTCCTCGCTGTCGGCCACGATGCTGGACGCCGACGGCAAGGCGTTCAAGAAACGATACGCCACGGGTCGCCGCGAACTGGAGCACGAGTTCGGCAAGAGCATGCGCCACCGCTCCATCCGCGATCTCTCCGACGACGAGACCGGCATCGTCATCAACGACCTGAAGCCGATCTGGCTGATGAGCCCGCTGTCGGTGTCCGATACACTGCCGTTGTCGCCGGACCTGTTCGACGTGGTGATCTTCGACGAGGCCAGCCAGATTCCGACCGAGGAGGCGGTGCCCGCGCTGAGCCGCGCAAGCCAGGTGGTGGTGGTCGGCGACGAGATGCAGCTGCCGCCGACGAGCTTCTTCACGGCCGGCGGCGCCGAGGGCGACGACGAGATCGTCGTGGAAGAGGAGGGCGAACGCATCGCCATCAACCTCGATTCGGACAGCCTGCTGAACCAGGCCGCGCGCAACCTGCCTGCCACGCTGCTGGCGTGGCACTACCGCAGCCGTCACGAATCGCTGATCAGCTTTTCCAACGCGGCGTTCTACGACGGGCGCCTCGTCACCATCCCCGACCGTTTGCTGGAGCAGGCCGAGGACGAGGCGCCTGCGCTGCGCTCGGACCAGGAGGATGCCGGCATCGCGGGCGCCGACGCGCTGCTGGCGCGGCCGGTCAGCTTCCACCGGCTGGCCGACGGCGTCTACGCCGACCGCCGCAATGCGCCCGAGGCGGGCTACATCGCCCGGACCGTGCGCGAGCTGTTGCGCCGCGAGACCGGGCTGAGCCTGGGCATCGTGGCGTTTTCCGAGGCGCAGCAGGGCGCCATCGAGTCCGCGCTCGAGGCGCTGGCAGCCGAGGACGCGGACTTCGCGATGCGCCTCGAGCGCGAGTACGTGCGCGAGGATGACGACCAGTTCAACGGACTGTTCGTCAAGAACCTGGAGAACGTGCAAGGCGACGAGCGCGACGTGATCATCCTGAGCATCTGCTACGCGCCTGGGCCGGACGGCAAGATGCTGATGAACTTCGGCCCGATCAACCAGCGCGGCGGCGAGAAGCGCCTGAACGTGATCTTCAGCCGCGCGCGCCATCGGATGGCGGTGGTGTCGACGATCCAGGCCGAGGCCATCACCAACGTGCACAACGATGGCGCTGCCGCGCTGCGTGCGTTCCTGCAGTTCGCGCAGGCCAGCGCGCGCGGACAGTTCGAACGCGCCCAGTCGGTGCTCGGCGCGCTGAACCCCGGCGCGCGCGACGCCTTTACGCGCGAGCCCACGCCAGACAGCGTCCGCGACGCACTGGCCGAGGCGCTGCGTGCGCGCGGCCACCAGGTGCACGCCAACGTCGGCCGCTCGCAATTCCGCTGCGACCTGGCCATCGCCGCTGCGTCGGGACAAGGCTACGCGCTGGCGATCCTGCTCGATGCGCCGTCGGAGGCGGTAACGGACACCGCCGAGCGCTATGTGTTCCGCCCCGGCATCCTGCGCAGCTTCGGCTGGCGCGTGCTGGACATCCCCGGCAAGGACTGGCTCGACGATCGGGACGCGGTGCTGGCCCGCATCGAGGCCATGCTGGCCGATGGCGAGGATCGCGCGCTGGACGTGGAGGTCGAGATCCCGGTGCCGTTGGCGAAGCCGGCCGCGGTGCAGGATGCGGCGTCAACGGGCGAGGCCCGGACGGACGCGGCGATGGCATCGGCTGCGCAAGCGGAACTGGTGCGGACGCTTCGCTTCGAGCAGGGCACTTCGCGCAAGTTCTGGCGCGCCAGCGTACGCGGGGCGGAGCTCTCCGTCACCTATGGCCGCATCGGCAGCACAGGGCAGACCAGCGTGAAGACGTTCGACAGCGCCGAGCGGGCACGGCGCGAGGCGGACAAGCTGGTGGCGGAGAAGCTGCGCAAGGGCTACATGGAGGCGTAGCGCCGGGACAGGGCACAGGAGGCGGCGCTACTAGCCGCCTTCGTCCCTGGGCCAGAAGGTAATGAGGATATTGGAGGGCGCGACGCCGTTCTCGTCGCGCGGCAGCGGGTCGGAGCGCTGCACCGCGCGCAGCACGGCGTTGTCCCAGGCCGCATTGCCGCTTGACTTGGCGAGCCGCGTCGACAGCACCGAGCCATCCGGCGCCATGCCCACGGCCACCACCGCCGCCGGGTTGCCGCTGACGTCTTCATTGAAGATGATGTTCGGCTTGACCCGCTGCCGGACCCGCTCGGCATAACCGGACGAAGGCTTGGTGCCGGAGCCGGAGCCGACCCGTGTTCCCGAATTGCCCGCCTGCGACCGCAAGCGCGCCAGTTCGCCCTGGCGCTGGGCATTGTCGGCCTGGCGCTGCGCTTCCGTAGCCTTGCGCTGCGCCTCCTTGCGGGCCGCTTCGGCACGGGCCTGGTTCTCGCGCTGCCGTGCTTGTGCCTGGTCGCGCGCGGCTTGCTCGGCCTTGCGCTGCTTTTCCTGCAGCGAGATGTCGGCGTCTTCCTCTTCGACCGGCTTCGGGCTTGGCACCGGCGTGATTGCAGGCGCTGGCGTTGCGGCTTCCGGGATCGCCTCCCACAGTTCGGCCGCGACACCTTCAGGCGCCGCGCTGCGCCAGCGCACGCCGTAGTAGAGCAGGGCACCCAGCAGCAGGTGCATGAACAAGGCCAGCAGGAAGCACCTCAGGGTGCCCCGTTCAGGCACTGGCTGATAGGGATAGGCGACGGCCTGCATGGATCGCGCGCCTTGCCGCTGCTCGTTTTGCGCTTGCTCTCCTATGTACCGCCAGTGCCGCCGGCGGACGCATCCACGTGCCGCTCCAGTTTCAGGTACGAGTCAGCCGCGACCAGGCCGAACACGATGTGGGCAATGGCGGTCACCCAGCCTCGCGCTTCGGCAAACCATGGGAAGACGGCAGTCATGCCGTGAAAATTGACGAGGTACAGGACCAGGCCGAACAGCGCTCCCACCACCGAGGCCATGCCGACGCTCGAATCGAAACGGAACGGCGCCATGATCGCTGCCAGGATCACCGCGAACACGACAGAGAGCACGAAGTGGACCACCACGGCCGCTACCAGCACGCTCATCTGGAAGGTGGCGGCTTGCGCCAGCACATCAGGGCCCAGCATGATGGCCGCGATCATGGTCAGCGGCTTCCACACGCCGGCCCCCATCAGCATGGCCGCCAGCAAGTCGAGCACCAGGAATACCACCCCGGCGACGAGGCCCGCCAGCGCCGCCGCACGCCAGTCCGGCCACCGGTGCGCGTAGCGATGCGATTGCATATGAAGTTCCATGACATCCTCCTTTGATGCGGCAGAAACCAGAGCCGCTTTCCAAGGCGCAACTTCATTCTATGGGGTGCAACCGCATCAACCAAGCGCAGTCAACGCTGCAAAGCATCGAGCTGGCGTGGCAGGGCGCCAGTGTCTCGTCAAAGGCTCATGGCAGGACACTAGCCCATCGTAAAGATCTCCAGAAAGTGCTTGCTCGGATCCTCGAAGTAGATCCGGCGGCCGCCATCGTCGGTGTTGACCTCGCCCGGGCGGCGGCGGTACGGGTCCGCCCAGTAGGTCAGGTTGCGCGCGCGGACGCGGGCAAAGCCCTGATCGAATTCGGCGTCGCTGACCAGGAAGGCATAGTGCTGCAGAGCAACATCGCCCTCCGCGTCCATGAAGTCCAGGGTCACGTCATTGTCCAGCCGTACGCCGAGAAACGGCCCGAACGGCTCGGCCGGGGGACGTCCGAGGATCTCGCAGAGGAAGTCGGCGGAGACCTTCTTGTCGTGAGAAAAGACGATGGTGTGGTTGAGCTGGATGGCCATGCCGCAATCTCCGGGAAGGATATGTGCAAGGAACGGCGAGCAAGCCGGCCGGGGACGGCCAGCCGGCCGTCACGCAGAAGCTGGCGTGCGCCACGCTTGCAGCGTAGCCAGCGCGGGCAATGACGGCAACCTTGCCTTGCAGGCCAGGCTTGGCTGGCGCCTCCGTTCAGCCGTGGCGTTAGCGCCTGAAAGTCCGGCCGGGTCAGATGCATCCTGCATGGCTTCACTTCCCACCCATCCGCCCCGTAGCCACCATTCGGCCATCACCAAACGCGATGGCACGCTCGCCATTTATTGCTTTACGACACCCTTCACCTCTTTCATCCTCATCGAATCACGGCTTGCTGCTTATGCTTCACAAGTGGTGGCATGCCGCTTCAAAGGAGACATGAATTGAAAGGTATCAAAGGGAAGGCATTGCGTCTTCTCCGTACTGGAGGCTGGGTTCCCGCGCTACTGATAAGCGGCTCAGGCTGGGCGACTGGGTATCCGGTGAAGCCGGTGACACTGATCGTTCCACAAGCGCCTGGTGGTGCCAACGATGCCGTGGCGAGAATCGTGGCGCAAAGACTCGGTGCGGTGCTGGGCCAGCCAATTGTCGTCGACAACCGGCCCGGCGCCGGTGGGAATATCGGCATCCAGGTCGCTGCGAAGGCACCGCGCGACGGCTACACGCTACTGCTGACAGTCGGCAGTTCGTTCACCATCAACCCGTCGCTATACCGGAAGATTCCGTTTGATCCGCTCAAGGACTTCGAGCCGATTACGCTGGTGGCGACGGCGCCGTACCTGCTGGTCACGAACCCGGCAATCCAGGCCAGGTCTGTTCAGGATCTGATTGGCCTGGCCAGGTCGAAACCAGGAAAACTGGACTATGCCTCCGCGGGCAATGGCACGCTGAATCATCTGCTCGGGGAAATGCTGAAGGCAAAGGCTGGCATCGATATTACTCACGTTCCGTACAAGAGCGCGGCTGCAGCGGCTACTGACGTGGTTGCCGGCCAGGTTCCCATAACGTTCGGCAGCTTGCCGGGTGTGATGCCGTTCGTGAAAGCAGGGCAACTCCGCGTACTTGGCGTGGCCACAGAGAAGCGGTCAAGACTGATTCCCGAGGTGCCAGCGATAGGGGAGGCCATTCCCGGGTACAGCGCGGTCTCCTGGTATGGGTTGCTTGCGCCAGCCGGTACGCCAAAGGAAATTCTTGCCCAGCTTCATGCGGAGGCCACCAAAGTCCTGAATAGCAAGGACGTGCAGGACAAGCTGGCCGCGCAAGGGGCCGAGGCCGCGTCCAATACGCCAGAGCAGTTCCGCGCTCTGATCAAGGACGATCTGGTGAAATGGGCGAAGGTCGTCAAGAACTCGGGAGCACAGGTCGATTGAGTGACGGGGGGCGAGACAGCCGGCGTGTCCATCGGGCCGGACGGCATGTCGGCCCGCCTTGCTATCCCTGCAGCCGTTTGCTGCGACATTCATTCTGGAGCCGGGCTTGCTTTACCTCCGTGGTCGTCTCCGTTTGCGCCCGTTGATCGGGCGCTTTTTTCCGCCACAGATTGGCGCTATGCAATGCAGGTGTTCCAATGGCGAAACCCTTCAGCGGCTGCCCTATTCAATTTCCACCACATCGACAACCTGGTGCTGATTTTTGTAGCGAACTTCCTGGCGCATGACGAATCGCCGGGCGGGACAATACCAGTCAGTCATGTCGAGCACCGTTGGCTCCAGTTCGATATCGGTATCGACCAGCCGAAAGCGGCCAGGATCCACGAACTTGGTATATCGGATCGGCCAGCAGAGCAGTGTGCCGGTGGCAAGCTTCAGGCGCTGCAGCGGACCCACCGTCCGCTCAGACAAGGTCAGGCGAACATTGGAACCAAGGAAATCAGAGACAGTGGTGCCGGTGCGGCGATCCACAATACGAAAGTCGTAGCGGGACGCGAACGTTTCCGCGGGGAGTACCTGGCCCTCTGTCAGCGCCGGCGGATACAGCAGCAGTCCGTTCGAGTTGGTACTCATTTCCCCGACCAGCTCGGTGTACTGGCCGTGGGCCTGAACGCGTGCATTCAGACTGCGCACGACAGGCTGTCCCGAGCGTTCGTCGATCACGAGCCGGTGACGCTGCACGGTCTCGACGGGCGGCCCCATCAAGCGCCGGAGGGCGGACTTGGAATAGATGTCCAGATCGAACGAACAAAGGTCGCGCTCGAGGTCGTTGACGTTGCGGAAGAAGGCAATGGTTGTCATCGGCGTCAATCCGTCCGCTTCGAAGCGGATCTGTCCGCCGTCATGGACATAGGGCGCATCGCATATCTGTCCGGCGTGCACGCGGTGCGACGCGGTCCCGAGCAGACCGCCTGCGGCGAGCCAGGCCGCGGCAAGCGAACGCCAGACTGGGGCCGCTCGTATCTTCATCACGGTTCGTTTCAACATTCGAGTGGGAGTTCAAGTGTGTAGGCGCGGTGGAGTCATTCCGCGCCGGCAAGGCTCTATCATGCTGGATAATGAGCAAAGCCGTATCCTTCATCCTCATGAAAAGAGGTGTGACAAATGATCCAGATCCTGGGAATTTCCGGCAGCCTGCGGGCACAGTCGTACAACACCGCACTGCTGCGGGCGGCGCAGGCTGAGGCGGGCACGCAGGTCCGGCTTGATATCGCCACCCTCCATGGCATTCCGCTTTACGATGCGGATCTGGAGGCGCGTGAGGGCTTGCCCGCCGCCGTGGTGGCGTTGCGCGACCAGGTCATGGCGAGCGATGGCCTGATACTGGCCACGCCTGAATACAACAATGGCATCCCCGGCGTCTTCAAGAACGCTATCGATTGGCTCTCGCGGCCGGCCGGGGATATTCCCGTGGTCTTCGGCAATCGGCCGGTTGCGGTCCTCGGTGCCTCGGCCGGGGGCTTCGGCACGGTGCTGGCACAGAACGACTGGCTGCCGGTGCTCAAGACGCTGGGCACGCGGCACTATACCGGCAACCGGCTGCTGGTTGCGCGCGCCGGCCAGGTATTCGACGCGCAGGGCGAACTCACCGATGCCGGCATGCGTGCGCGGCTCAGGGAGTTCGTTGCCGGCTTCGCCGCGTTCGTGGAGGGCCCGCGCGCGGGCTGAGTACAATCGGGCCGGCGCATCCTTGCCGCGCGCCATGATTCGCGCTTCGCGCGCGGCCCCAAACTCAAAGTGGCGCCAGCACCCGCAGGACGATCTTGCTCCCTTCCGGGCGATTTCTTGCACCCCATTCCTTGTATGCGTTCAGCAAGACCTGCCAGCCATCCCCTTGCACCAGCAGTCCGGGCCCCGCGCCGAAGACGCGCTCGCGCGAATTTGCCTGACGGATGCCGTCGATGCGGTCCTCGCCGAGCTGCGTCAGCATGTAGCTCGCCACACCTACCCGCAACTGCTTGGTGATCGCATAGGAAGCGGAGAGGTTCAGCGACAACGCGTCGCCTGGCTGGACCGGGCCGGCGTTCAGTGAGGCCGGCGGCTGCGTGTTCTTGCCGCTCCACTGGTAGTTGAGCCTGCCGCTCACCTCCAGCTTGCCGGTCGGCATGAGGGTGAAGGCATAGTGGGGCGTCACCGTCCAGACGTTGCTGCCAGCATTGGCGAGGCGGTTGTGGTCATACTGCCCGGTCGGGGCCGAAAAGAGCAGATCGATGCGCTGGAAGAACGGCATGCCGAACAGCGCCTGGCCGGACCACTGGACAATGAACGGGCTGAACTGGATATCGCCGGCAGCGAAGTTGTGATCGCCTGTACCGGGGGCCGGGCGGATATTTGCGTACACCAACGGCAGCAGCACCTCGGCGCCGACGTTGCCGCCGAGCAGCGTGACATCGGGCGATATATAGGCGATATGCGGCACGATGGCTGCTGTCTCGATGCGTGGATTGCCGGGGACGGCATTGCCGGCGTCGTCGCGGATGCGCGTGGCACGGTAGTAGCTGGTGGCCAGCTCGAACAGGAAGCCCGGTCCGGCGACGCCATCCAGGAAACTGGTATTGCCGAGGTTCATCGGCGGGAGCCCGACCACGTCCGCATGCGCGACGGATACCATCAGTGCGCTGCAGGCCGCGGCCAGGGTGGGTAATGCAGATTTCATGGGGTGAGCTTGGTCGGGTCCCGCTGCGCAGCGGCTTCGGAACACGGCGGTGGGACCGTCGCGAACGGTCAACGCAAGGGCAGTACGAGGTTTCCGGGCCCCGCCGCCATCAGGATGACAAAGCCCCCGATGATGCTGATGTGCTCGAGAAATCCCGTGAACAGCAGCGTGCGCTGTGCGCCTTTCTGGTTCCAGAAGTCATAGAAGACCACTGCAGTCGCCAGCGTGAAGGCCGCCAGCAGGAGGGCGGCAATCCCGGTCTGGTAGCCGGCCACGATGGCCAGGCCACATGTCAGCTGCACGAGGATGGTCAGCGACAGCACCAGGCGCGGGAACGGCAAGTTGCGCGAGCGCACTTCGTCCAGGCCGTGGCTGAAGAAGATCAGCTTGTTTGCGCCGCTCAGCACGAACATGAAGGCAATGAACAAGCGGCCCGAAAGGAGATAGTAGTCGGCCATGCCGGCTCCCGTCTGAACGGTGTTGGGTGAGAAGGAAGAGGGATGGCGCCCCGCGCAGCGCGAGGCGCATGATGGAACGGGCCGGCATGCCGGCCCGCCTGCACGTCAGGTGCGATCGTAGGAGAACTGGATGCCCGCGGTGCCGCCGGTCTGGATAAAGAGATCCATGAACGCCGGGACGGTCTCGCTGCGCGACCAGTCGCGCTGCAGTTCGCAGAACAGCTGCGGCACGCTGATCATCTTGCCGCCGGCCTGTTCGATGCGGCGCAGCGCAGCCTCGTGCGCGGCCACGGAAGTGCCGCCCACTGCATCGGCCACGACATAGACTTCATAGCCTTCCTTGAGCGCGTCCAGCGCCGGGAAGGTAAGGCAGGCTTCCGTCCACAGCGCGGTCATGATCAGCTTCTTGCGGCCTGTTGCCTTCACTGCCTCGCGGAACTCGACGTCTTCCCAGGAGTTGATGGTGGTGCGGTCGTAGGTGGGGAAATCGCCCAGCACCTTCTGCAACTGCGGGATCGGCGGCTTGTTCAGGCCGGTCTTCACATTGACGGTGGAGTGCACGATCGGCAGCTTGTACGCCACGGCGGCACGCGAGGCGCCAACGATGTTATTGACCAGCAGCTGCCGATCCATCGAGGCGATCGAGTTCACCTGGACCGGTTGGTAATCGATGATCACGAAGGCAGCGTTCTGCGGAGTCAGCAGGTGGTCTTTTGCGGGATCGCGAATGGGTTCGCTGGCCATGGTTATCTCCAGATCAAAGGGATGGGATTTCTGCTACTCGGCGCTTCAGGGCAGGCGTTGCATGTACCGTGCGCGACGTGTGCCCCGCTCTTCGGCAACGGGCGCTGACATCGCGGACCCTGCAAGGGGGATATGCCTGCAAGTGCGCTGCAATCGATCGTCGCGTGGAGCCCTTGCAGCATAAGTCATGCATCGGAACAAGCGTGATAGCCGTATGCCAAACATGCTGTTCTCGTTGGCAGAACAATGCATAGGACATCCCGATTCTGCTTGCCCGCACTCCGGCATTTGACTAGGCTGTGCTGACACGACATGCGCGGATGGACACGAACGATGAGCGATTTCTATGTGTTGGTGGTCCTATATGCCAAGCCGGGGCGCGCGACAGAACTGCGGGAAAAGCTGCGCGCCGTGGTGGAGCCTTCCCGCCGCGATGCAGGCAACCTGCGCTATGAGATGTTCGAGCATCAGGATGATCCGCGCCGGTTCATCTTTGTCGAGCATTGGGAGAGCCCTGCCGCGCAGGAGGCGCACCATACGCAGACCGACCACATCCGCCGCTTCCAGGAGGAGGGCAGCGATGCGGTGGAAAGCATGGAGCTGTTCTACCGGATGAAGCTTGTGGCGTGAATGGCGACAGCCGGAAGCTGCGCTATTTCTGCTCCGGCAGGATGGTGATGGTGCACGTGGTGCCCATGGCCAGCAGCAGGCCGTCGGGCAGCGCGTCCAGCCGGATGCGCACGGGAATGCGTTGCGCCAGCCGAATCCAGGTGAAGACCGGGTTCACGTCCGCCAGCAGGTTGGCGCTGGTGGGATTGTCGCGATCGGCGATGCCGCGCGCGATGCTTTCCACGCGTCCTCGCAGTGGCTTGCCGCCCGAAAGTAGCCTGACCTCCGCCCTGGCGCCGACGTGCACGTTTGGCAGCTTGGTTTCCTCGAAGTATCCGTAAATCCAATAGGAGTGCTTGTCGATCATTGCCATGCGCGCGGCGCCTGCACTCACGAAGTCGCCGGCGTGCAGGTTGAGGTTGGTGACGTAGCCGTCCACCGGCGCGCGCACTTCGCTGCGGCTCAGGTTCAGCCGCGCCGTGTCCAGCGCGGCCAGGCTGGCTTCGTAGTTCGCCCTCGCCTGCTTCTCCTGCGCGCCGATGTCTTCGCGGCTTTCGACCGAGACCACGGTGCTGTCCAGGCCCTTGCGCCGCGACGCCTGCTGGTGGCGCAAGTCCAGCTCGGCCTTGCGCGCGCGCGCCTGCGCCTCGGCCTGTGCCACCGCCTGCCGGAATCGCTCCGGGTCGATCGTGAACAGCAACTCGCCCTTGCGGACTTCCTGGTTGTCCCGCACCAGCATTCGGGAAACCGGACCGGAGACATCGGCGGCGATGTTGATCACGTCCGCCCGCACGCGGCCGTCCCGGGTCCAGGGTGAATACATGTAGTGCTGCCAGAGGCTGTAGCCCAGCGCGATCGCGGCAGTGAGCAGCAGGCACGTGGCCAGCACACGCGTCACGGCAGGTCCGTTCAGTTTCATGTTTCAGGTCCGTTTTTCTTGCGCGGCACTCAGCGCCACAGCGCCAGCCCGATGCCACTGAAGATCGATATGAACAGCGACACCCGGAACAGCGGCGGATGCCACACCCGCCGGTAGACGCCCAGGCGCACAAGCAGGCGGTCCACCAGCAGGTACAGCAGCAGGCAGCCGACAAATATCGGCAGCAGCGACGGCATCAGGATGGAAACCAGTGCGATCTCACGTGGCATGGTGGGCGTCTGCGTGCATCATGTCGGCTCGCTGGCGACCGCGGCAGCGTCGAAGCCGCCGCCCAGCGCCTGCATCAGGCTCGCCCATGCGTCCAGGCGGGCCGCGCGCACCAGCGCCAGGCCCTGTTCCTGGCGCCGCAACTCGGTCTCGGCGGCGAGGACGTTGAGGTAGTCGGTAAAGCCGCTGCGGTAGCCGCGCTCGGCCAGTGCATAGGTTTGCCGGGCCGCGCGCAGCGCCTGTTCGATGCCAGCCTGCTGGCGTGTCAGCGATTGCAGCGAGATTACCGCGTCGGCCACGCCCCGGAAGGCTGCCAGCACGGCCTTGTTGTAGCTCTCGACTGCGATGTCGTAACTGCGCGTGGCCACACCGTGGTTGCCCTGCCTGCGGCCGCCGTCGAAGATTGGCAGCGAGATTGCCGCGCCCACGTTGTGCCCGATCGCATCGCGGTCGACAAAGGTGAAGAAGTTGCCGAAGGCTGCCGATGCCAGGCCAATGCTCGCCACCAGGTTGATATTCGGGTAGAAATCCGCCCTGGTGACCTTGATGCCCTGCGCGGCTGACTCGACGCGCCAGCGTTGCGCCACCACGTCCGGGCGGTGCCCGACCAGTTCCGCCGGCAGCGACGCAGGCACCGCGATCGGCGCCGCCAGGACCAGGGCGGGGCGCGCCAGCTTGTCGCCCGCGCCGGGGCCGTCGCCACTGAGCACCGCGAGCTGGTTCTTCACCAGCGCGATGGCGCGGTCTGCCTGCTGTACCTGCGCCTGCAGTGCCGGGATCGGTGTGCCCGCCTCGCTCAACTCCAGTTCACTGGCCAGGCCGCGGCTGTTGCGCTTGCGAATGATCTCGTGGATGCGGGTCTGGCGCGCAAGGTTGGCCTGGCTGACGTCGCGCAGCGCGTACTGCAGTGCCAGGTCGATATAGGCGCGCACTACGGTTGTCTCCAGGCTCAGCTGCGCCATGCGCGCATCGGCCGCCGCTGCTTGCACGTTGTCCAACGCGCCTTGCAGGGCTGCGCGGTTGCGTCCCCAAAGGTCCAGGTCGTAGGAGAGATCGGCGGCGAGATGGTTGTTCCAGGTGGTATGCCCGCCGATGGGCTGTGGCGAAGACAGCCGCGGAAAGCGCGTACGACCGAAGGCACCTCCCGCAAGCACGTTGGGCTCGATGGCAGCGCCGGCGATCTTTGCCTGCGCCAACGCCAGTTCGCTGCGCGCCTGCGCGATGCGCATGTCGGGCGAGCCGGCGACCGCGTGCGCCACCAGAGCATCCAGGTTTGGGTCGCCGAGTTGCGACCACCATGCCCGCTGGGGCCAGCCGGCATCTTGCTGCGTGGCGCGCAGCGCAGCGCCGGGGTCGACCGCGGCAGCGTCCAGCGGCGTGGCCGCGGGTTCGATTCCGCCGGTGTTGGCACAGGCTGCAAGCATGGCGATGCAGGCGCCGGCGAGCGCGAGCATCCGTAGTGCCGCCTTTGCCGGCGTTGCCTCAGCGCGCATCTGGTCCCTGAGCAACGCCGACCAGCGGCAAGGCATCGTCAAGCAGCGACAGTCGCATCGCATGCAGGGTGGCGCGCGCCTCGCCGGCAGCCGGCGACGCGTTGCGGCCGGTCCACGCGATGGTTTGCTCCAGGACCAGGACGGCCGCCCCGAAAGTGGCCGGCAACGGTGCGCGGAACAGCGCGGAAAGGGCCGCCAGCAGGTCCGCCTGGCGGCGCTCCCAGGTCACGGGCAGCACGCCGCGGGCCGTGATCTCGCGCAGGGCGATCGTGCCCAACCCGATCTCGAGCGCGGCAAAGGCCCAGCCCAGCAACTCGGCCTGGCCGGCTCGCCCGGCTGGCGGGCGCGAGCCGGCAAACTGGATGAAGTCGCGGATATGGGTTTCGAAGTGAAGGCGCAGTCCTGCGAGCGGGGAGCGGCAGATGTCGGCCGCGACCAGCTGGCGCAGCTGCTTCAGGTACTGCTCGGCCAGCCAGTGGCCGCCCTGCGGCACGATGGTGGCGAACGCCAGCGAGGCGATGGCGATACCCATCAGTGTGGCGATGCCTGCGTCGAGGTAGCCGGCCGGGTTGAAAACCATCGGATTGCCGAGGTTGCCGAGAAAGCAGAAATAGATGCCGAAGCCCAGTCCGATCGCCGCAGTCGGCGGGAAGGTCCCGACGTAGCTGCCGATCGCAATGAACGGCGCCAGCGCCACGGCCAGCAGCAGGAAGCCGTCGAGATGCGGCAGCAGGAAAAAATTGAAAAAGAGGCCCGCCACCCACGCCAGGGCGCACCCGATCAGCATCTGGCGGGCAATGGCGATGGGCTGGGGCATGATCGAGTACAGCGAGATGGCGATGGTTGCCGCGATCACGCCGGAGTTGCCGCCGGCCCACCCCGAGACGATCCACAGCCACGCGCTGACCAGTACCGCCACCGTGGCGCGCATGCCCGAGGCGAGGGCGAAGGCCCGGTTGGCCGGGTTGGCACGCCCGCGCGGCCGCTCGCGTGGCGCCGGCGACGCAGCGATGCCAGGGGCCCGCAGCGCCAGGAAATTGTCGGTATATGACAGCAAGTCGGACACGGCTTCGCGCAGCGCCGTGGCGCCGGCGGCAAAGCGGTCGGCTGCCAGCAGCGGCGCATCGGCCAGGGTTGCCCTTGCCGCAGCGATGTAAGCGGGCAGTGCCGCATCGAGGCTGAGAAGGCCCCGGTGCAGTGTGGCGATTTCCTCCAGTTCCAGTCGCGTACGCCCCGCTGTGGCGGGCAGCACCGCGGCAAGGCGCCCGAACAGAGCGTCCAGTGCATCGCCCGCACGGTGGTCGGCAGCCTTGGCCAGGCGGGCCCTGAGCTGGTGGATGGTATGGAAGCGTGCCAGTGCCTCGAGGAAATCGTGGTTCAGGCGCAGCATCAGCGCGTTGTTCGCGCGCATTTCCGGATCCTCGAACACCGCTGCGCTGCGCAGGCTTTCCAGCTGTGCGCGCTCGCCGGCCAGGCGCAGGTGCAGCGTGCCAAGTCGCGCGGTGGTCTCACTGCCCTGCAGCGCGCTGCGGATGAAGCCGGCGAAGGTGGCGATATGCTGTTGCCCGGCGGCCAGCAGCATCGATGCCACGCGCTGCGGAAACAGCAGGCCGCTCACCATGCCGGCGCAGGCAATGCCGACCGAGACCTCGCTCATGCTGATCACGACGTTGTCGAAGATGGCGTAAGGGTTGGAGATCGACGGCACTGCGGCAATGCAGGTGGCATAGCCCGACAGCACGAACCCGTACGACTGGTAGTTGCGGAAATATGCCGCGCCGCCCACGCACAGGCCGATCCACACGGCCAGGGCCAGCAGGAACAGCATGCGCTCCTGCGGGAACGCAAAGAACAACAGCAGCGCGGCCACGCTGCCTACCATCATGCCGACGGCGCGGTAGAAGCCCCTCGCCAGCACCATGCCGCTGTGCTGGTGCATCATCAGGATGACCACCGACACCATTGCCGTGCGCGGCGAGGCCAGTTCCAGGCGCATCGACAGCCACGTTGCCATCAGCACGGCAATGACGGTCTTTGTCGCATGGAGCAGGCGGCCGCGGTCGGCTTGCCACCAGGCCCGGGCCGTGCCGGCCAGCCCTGCGCTGGCATAGGCTGCGGCGCTCACGCGTGCAAGCGCGGGGCGCGCCAGGGGGCGGTGCGCAACAGGTGCGCGGTGGAATGGCGCCGCATGGTCTCGGTCATGGAAGTGTGGACTTCTGTGGCTTCTGTCACGGCGTGATCATAGTTCAAGAAGGCGCTTGGGAGCGTTCGCTCAGCGCGAACATGGTGTTCGATCTTGTACGCCTACCGGCTGCGCCGGGCCGCCTGTAGGCTGGTCAGCCTGGCAATCACCGCGCCGCGTCGGCGGCAAGGAGTCCACCATGAGCAACACCACGGCACAATCCACGGCTTCGCTGTCGCGCGACTGCGCGCCGTGCCCCGGCCAGCCGGTCCTGGAGCGTATCCAGACGCGGCCGGCGGAGGTCGGAGAAGGCCTGATCATCCACCGCGCCTTGCCCAACCGGCAGCGGCGCATGGTCGGCGCCTGGTGCTTTCTCGACCATGCGGGTCCGATCGACTTTCCCGACGGCCACGGGCTGAACGTCGGGCCGCATCCACATATCGGTCTGCAAACCTTTACCTGGATGATCGAGGGTGAGGTGCTGCACCGCGACAGCCTCGGTTACGAGCAACTGGTCAGGCCGGGGCAGGTCAACCTGATGACGGCGGGCAACGGCATTGCCCACGCAGAGCATTCGGTAGCCACCGGCGGCCGCTTGCACGCCGCCCAGCTCTGGATTGCACTTCCCGAAGACAGGCGGCATATGGCGCCGGCATTCCAGAACTATCCGGACCTGCCGCGCGTGGTGTCGGGCGGGTTTGACATCACGGTGCTGGCAGGAACAGCGTTCGGCCGGACCTCTCCGGTGGCGGTGCACTCACCGCTGGTCGGTATGGACCTCGCGACCAGGCAGGCCGCCAGCACGGATGTTGCGGCCGATCCTGCCTTCGAATACGCGGCGCTCACGTTGAGCGGCGAAGCGGTCGTGGAGGGCGAGGTGCTGGGCCCTGACACGCTGCTCTACCTCGGCACCGGACGACAGCAGATCGCCGTGCGCAGCGACGGGCCGGCCGAGTTGCTGCTGATCGGCGGGGCCCCGTTTGAAGAGGGGATCGTGTTGTGGTGGAACTTCGTTGCGCGCAACGCGGCCGAGATCGAGGCCGCCACGAATGACTGGAACAGCGGCGCCAGCCGCTTTGGCGAAGTTGCCGGGGATGTCGGTGCACGCCTGGTTGCGCCTGACGTGACCGGCATGCACCTCAAACCGCAGCGACGCTGAAGCCAGGTCGCCGCGTACCGGCACCGCCTGCCAGTGTCGGGCCGGTGATCTTCAGGTTGCATCAACCTCTCTAGCCATCAGGGCCGGATGTCCCGTTGCCATGCCTTACGGATTCGGATGCCGGTCCGTGCGCATTGTTCAATAGATATGCAAAACTTGTTTTTATATATTTTATTGAATAGTATAGCCACCAGGCCGAAGCCAGACGTGAGTGCAGGGAAGAGCAGGCACGGCGCGGCAAGTCATAAGAACGACAGGAGACAAGGATGAATACGAACGGAGCACAGCCAGCCGCTGCTGCAGCCGGTCCGAAGTACGCGGTCCATTCAATCGACCACTATGCACTCGAAGTGCCGGACCTGTCCGTGGCAGAGCACTTCCTCGATGCCTTCGGGCTGACGCTGCGCCACAACACGGGCTGGCTCGAAGCCTATGCCGCGGACGGGCATTGCTGGGCGCGCTTCCGTGAAGGCGAGCACAAGCGCCTGGCCTACCTGAGCTTCAATTGCTATGCCGAAGACCTGGCCGGCATCCGCCAGCAGCTGGCCGATGCCGGCGCGGCATTCGTCAATGACGCACCGCATGGACAGGCCGGAGGCATCTGGTTCTTCGATCACGACGGGAATCTCGTGCAGGTCAAGGCCGGCCCGAAGACATCGCCCGATGCCAAGCTCAAGGCCGGGCTGGAAAGCGTGCCGGCCGGCCAGCGCGGCGCCGTGGTACGCAGCCAGGTGCAGAAAGTGCGTCCGCGCCGGCTCTCGCATGTGCTGCTGTTCTCGCCCAACGTGCCGAACCTGGTTGGGTTCTATCGCGACGCGCTGGGGCTGCGCCTGTCTGACAGTTCGGCCGATATCATCGCCTTCACCCACGCCCCGCACGGCAGCGATCATCACCTGCTGGCATTGGTGAAGAGTTCCGCCAAGGGCTGGCACCATGCCGCCTGGGACGTGGCCAGCGTCAACGAGGTGGGGCAGGGCGCGGCCCAGATGGCCAATGCCGGCTACTCCCGTGGCTGGGGTACCGGGCGCCACGTACTGGGTTCGAACTACTTTTTCTATGTGCTGGATCCCTGGGGCTCGTTCTGCGAGTTCTCGGCGGATATCGACTACATCCCCGCCGGCTGCGAATGGCCCACCGGCGACTTTGCGCCGGAAGACTCCCTGTACCAGTGGGGGCCCGACATGCCCGACTACTTCATCCGCAATACGGAAGCCTGAACGCCGGCTGCGCAGTGGCGCTTTGCGTCTTTTTTCTGAAAATATATTTTCAGTTGATATTTATATCGTAGGCCGATGGGCCGCGATCATTCCCCGGAGCTTGAAGCATGAAACTTGCAACCTTTTTGCTGGATGGGCGCGCGCGCGTTGGCGTAGTGTCCGCCGATGGTGTACTGGCCCTGCCCGAGGCGGCGGGCAACGATGTCGGCGCGCTGGTGGCCGTTGGCACGGACAGCGAGCGTTGGCGCGCCCTGTACGCACAGGCCACGCCGGTGGCCGATGCTGACAGCCTGACCTGGCTGCCACCCGTGGGCCGTCCGCCCAAGATTCTGTGCGTCGGGCTGAACTATGCCGACCACACCAAGGAATCGCCCTACGATCAACCGGACTATCCGACCCTGTTCCTGCGCGTGGCGACCAGCCTGGTGGGCCACAACGGCGCGATCGTGCGGCCGCTGGTTAGCGATTCTCTCGACTACGAAGGCGAGCTGGCCGTGATCATCGGCAAGGGCGGCCGGCATATCGCCAGGGATGAGGCGCTGGGCCACGTGTTCGGCTACTCGATCTTCAACGACGGTTCGGTGCGCGAATACCAGTTCAAATCGCCGCAATGGACCGTGGGCAAGAACTTCGATGCCACCGGCGGCTTCGGCCCGGTGGTGGTCACCGCCGACGAGCTGCCGCCGGGCGCGGCGGGCCTGCAGCTGGAAACGCGCCTCAACGGGCAGGTGGTGCAGTCGGCCAGCACCTCGGACATGCTGTACGACGTGGCCTCACTCATCTCGATCATCAGCGAGGCAATCACGCTCGAGCCGGGCGACGTCATCGTGGCCGGCACGCCGTCCGGCATTGGCTGGGCACGCAAGCCGCAGCTGCTGATGCGCCACGGCGACGTGTGCGAGGTATCGATCGAGGGCATCGGCACGCTGTCGAACCCGATCGTGGATGAGCCGGGGCGGGCGGCGCGATAAGCCCGACACCTGAGATCCGAGGAGACAACCCATGAAGACCATTGAAGTACCTGTGCTGGTGGTGGGCGCCGGGCCGGCCGGCCTGGCCACGACCGCGCTGCTGGCAACTTACGGCGTACCAGCGCTGACGATCACCAAGTACGCGGGCACGGCCAACTCGCCGCGGGCTCACATCACCAACCAGCGCACCATGGAGGTGTTCCGCGATCTCGCCATCGAGGATCGCGTGCTGGCGCTGGCCACGCCCAACGCGTTGATGAGCAACAACGTGTGGGCTACCAGCTTCGCCGGCACCGAGATCGCGCGGCTGCAGACCTGGGGCAGTTCCGAGCAGCGCAAGGCCGACTATGCGATGGCCAGCCCCTCGCCGATGTGCAACGCGCCGCAGCACCTGCTTGAGCCCGTGCTGCTGGATTGCGCGCGCGAGCGCGGCGCGCAGTTCCTTTTCAATACCGAGCTGACGGAGATCTCGCAGACGGCGGATGCGGTCACCGCCGTGCTGAGGGACCGCATCACCGGTGAAACCACGCAGGTGAAGGCGCGCTATGTGGTGGGCGCGGACGGTGGCGCCAGCACGGTGGTGCCGCAGTGCGGCTTCGAGATGGAAGGCCAGATGGGGCTCGGGGCCGCGGTCAACTGCTGGCTGGAGGTGGACCTCGCCAAATACTGCGAGCATCGTCCCGGCGTACTTTACTGGATGACCCAGCCGGGCAACGACTACTGGGTGGGTAGCGGTACGTACATCTGCGTGCGGCCGTGGAACGAATGGGTGCTGCTCTTCATGTACGACCCGGCGCAGGGCGAGCCCGATCTCAGCGAAGAGGCTGTGATCCGCCGCGCGCGGGCAACCATTGGCGACGACTCGCTGCCCATCCGCGTAAAGGCGGTCAGCAAATGGCAGATCAATCATGTTGCGGCGAAGGACATGCGCAAGGGCCGGGTATTCATCGCCGGCGACGCAGCTCACAGGCATCCGCCCGCCAACGGGCTCGGTACCAATACGTCAATTCAGGACGCGTTCAACCTGGCCTGGAAGCTTGCCCACGTGATCCGCGGCAACGCCGACGACAGCCTGCTTGACACCTACTCCGCCGAGCGGCAGCCGGTGGCCCGGCGCGTGGTTGACCGGGCGATGCAGTCGGTCCGCAATATGCTGCCGATTGCCAAGGCGCTGGGGTTCGAGCCCGGCCAGAGTGAAGCGCAGGGCTGGCAGAACGTTGACGAACTCTTCGGCGATACGGAGCGGGGCCGCGAGCGGCGCCACGCCTTGCAGGAGGCCGTCAGGCTGCAGAATTACCAGTTCAACTGCCACGGCGTGGAAATGGGGCAGGTCTATGCTTCGGATGCGGTGGTGTCCGATGGCCGGAGCCGGGCCCCCTGCACGCGGGATCCGGATCTCTACTATCACCCGGACACTGCGCCGGGCGGTGTTGTGCCTCACGCATGGCTGGAGCGTAGCAAGGAGCGGGTCTCCACCCTGGACCTGGTGGGGCACGGCCGCTTTACGCTGCTTACCGGTATCGGTGGCGATGACTGGCGCCGCATTGCCGCAGACGTGTCAGCCGCGCTAGAGATTGAGCTCGAAGTCGTCAGCATCGGCGGGCCGAACTGCGATGCCCACGACGTCTATGGCACCTGGAGCGAACTGCGCAGCATCTCGGATTCCGGGGCCGTCCTGGTGCGGCCGGACCGGATCGTCGGCTGGCGGCATGCGCAGCTCGATGCGTGCGCAGCGCAGGGCCTGGAACACGCGATGCGCAGCATGCTTGGCCGGGCGGCGCTGGCGGGCGGGCGGCGCCAGGCGGCGTAGCGAAAAGCACAAGGTGCCCGCCCATGCGTCTCGCAAAATATATAATGTTTGACACTATCTATCATCTGCGAGACCAAGCCGTGGCGAGAACAAAGTCAGCGAAGGCTGTTTCCGACGAGGCTGCAACGGCTTTGCCGGAAGCCCCGGACCTGGGCGGGCGCACCTGGGCTTCCGTGCTGGAGCAATCCGTGCGCGAGGACATCATCAACGGCAAACTGCCCGCCGGCAGCAAGCTGCGCCTGAAGGATCTGGCCGAGCGCTACCAGGCCGGCGTGATTCCGCTGCGCGAAGCCCTGTCGCGGCTGTGTACCACGGGCTTCGTGCTGGCCATCGACCAGAAGGGATTCCGGGTGGCGCCGCTGTCGGCGGAAGAACTGCTGGACATCACCCGCGTGCGCCAGCAGATCGATACCAGCGCGCTGCGCGACGCGATCGAGGCCGGCGATATCGCATGGGAAGCGCAAGTGGTCGCGATGCATCACCGGCTGACGCGGATCCCGATGGTGCTGCGCGGCAAGGACGGGGCGCTCAATCCTGAATGGGAAGAGGCGCACGCCGCCTTCCACGAAGTGCTGGTGGCCGGCTGCCGCTCGGCATGGCTGCGGCGCTTCTCAGTGGTGCTGCGCGACCAGACCGCCCGCTATCGCTTCTTGTCCCTCGCCGTGCCCAAGGCTGCGCGGGCGCGCGACGTCGCGGCCGAGCATGAAGCCATCGTCAACGCCATCGTCGCGCGCAATGCGCGTGAAGCGTGCCGGTTGCTGTCAGAGCATTTCCAGGCGACCACAGACCTGGTGTTGAAGTACCTGGAGCAGCAGAAGGTGAAGGCAAGGCCATCGCGCAGGGCGGCAGTGCCCACTGAGCTGGCTACCTGAGGTAGGCAGGCGGCTGCCCCGACAGCAGTTACCAAGCGCGCGCTGCGGGGTATGCGGTGTTTCTCCTGCGGAAACACCGTGTTCGCCATTCCTTGCCTTACGGTGATGCGTGGCGAATGCTAGCCTTGAGTCCCTTTCCCGCGGTACCGCGAGACGGACCGCGGGGCATTCTGCCGATACCCAGGAGTTCCCCCATGGCGCAAGCTCTCCCAGCCAGTTCCCGCAACGATGACCCCGACGCCCAGGAAACCGCCGAATGGCTGGATGCGCTTGAGGCGGTGATCGAGCAAGAGGGGCCGGAGCGCGCACATTACCTGATCGAGCGGCTGATCGAGCGCGCCCATGGCGCCGGCATCTACCTGCCGTTCAGCGCCAACACCGCCTACCTCAACACCCTCCCGCTCGATGCGCAGGCGCGCAGCCCGGGCGACCATGAGCTCGAGCACCGCATCCGCTCCTATGTCCGCTGGAATGCGATCGCGCTGGTATTGCGCGCGGCGCGCGACACCAATGTCGGCGGCCATATTGCCAGCTTTGCCTCGGCGGCGACGCTGTATGAGATCGGCTTCAACCACTTCTGGCACGCGCCCTCGCCGCAGCATGGCGGCGACCTGGTCTTCTTCCAGGGACACTCGGCGCCAGGCTTCTATGCGCGCGCGTTCCTGGAGGGCCGGCTGACGGCCGAACAGATGGACAACTTCCGCCAGGAGGTGGACGGCAAGGGCATCTCGTCCTACCCGCACCCATGGCTGATGCCGGACTTCTGGCAGTTCCCCACGGTGTCGATGGGGCTGGCGCCGATCATGGGCATCTATCAGGCCCGCTTCATGAAGTACCTGCAGGACCGCGGCTTTGGCCAGCATGAGGGCCGCAAGGTGTGGGTCTTCTGCGGCGACGGCGAGATGGACGAGCCCGAATCGCGCGGCGCGCTGGGCATGGCCGGGCGCGAGCAGCTGGACAACCTGGTCTTCGTCATCAACTGCAACCTGCAGCGGCTGGACGGGCCGGTGCGCGGCAACGGCAAGATCATCCAGGAGCTGGAATCGGAGTTCCGCGGCGCGGGCTGGAACGTGGTCAAGGTGGTCTGGGGCAGCAAATGGGATGCGCTGCTGGCGCGCGACAAGGCCGGCATCCTGGCGCAGCGGATGATGGAATGCGTCGACGGCGACTACCAGACCTTCAAGTCGAAGGACGGCGCCTACGTGCGCGAGCACTTCTTCAACACTCCCGAGCTGAAGGCCCTGGTCGCGGACTGGTCCGACGACGACATCTGGGCGCTGAACCGCGGCGGGCACGATCCGCACAAGGTCTACGCCGCCTACCAGGCCGCCAGCCAGCACCGCGGCCAGCCGACCGTGATCCTGGCCAAGACCATCAAGGGCTACGGCATGGGCGAGGCCGGCGAGGCGCAGAACATCACGCACCAGCAGAAGAGCATGCGGGTGGAAGCGCTGATGCAGTTCCGCGACCGCTTCCGGCTGCCGCTGTCCGACCAGCAGCTGGACGAGCTGCCCTACCTCAGCTTCGAGGAAGGCTCGCGCGAACACAGCTACCTGCATGAACGGCGCCAGGCGCTGGGCGGCTACCTGCCGGCGCGGCGCCGGCGCGGGCCGTCGCTGCCGGTGCCGGCGCTGTCGGCGTTCGAGGCGCAGCTCAAGGCCAGTGGCGACGGGCGCGAGTTCTCCACCGCGATGAGCTTCGTGCGCATCCTCAACACGCTGCTGCGCGACCAGGCGCTGGGCCGGCGCATCGTGCCCATCGTCTCGGACGAGTCGCGCACCTTCGGCATGGAAGGGCTGTTCCGGCAGATCGGCATCTGGTCGCAACAGGGGCAGACCTATACGCCGCAAGACGCTACGCAGCTGAGCTTCTACAAGGAATCCAAGGACGGGCAGATCCTGCAGGAAGGGATCAACGAGGCCGGCGCCATGGCTGACTGGATTGCCGCCGCCACGTCATACTCGACGCACGGCGAGCCAATGATCCCGTTCTTTATCTTCTATTCGATCTTCGGCTTCCAGCGCTTCGGCGACCTGGCCTGGGCCGCCGGCGATCAGCGTGCGCGCGGCTTCCTGCTGGGCGGCACCGCCGGGCGCACCACCCTGAATGGCGAAGGGCTGCAGCACGAGGACGGACACAGCCTGGTGTGGGGCGGCACCATTCCCAATTGCATCAGCTACGACCCTACCTTTGCCTATGAACTGGCGGTGATCATCCAGGACGGCCTGCGCCGCATGGTGCAGGAGCAGGAGGATGTTTACTACTACATCACCGTGATGAACGAGAACTACGAGCACCCGGCCATGCCCGAAGGCGCCGAGGGCGACATCCTGAAAGGGATGTACCTGTTCCGCCGCGGCAAGGAGGGCGGTGACGGGCAGCCCCGCGTGCAGCTGCTCGGCGCCGGCACCATCTTCCGCGAAGTGATCGCCGCGGCGGCATTGCTGGAGCAGGACTGGGGCGTGCAGGCCGACCTGTGGGGCTGCCCCAGCTTCACCGAACTGGCGCGCGAGGGCAATGCCGCGGCGCGCTGGAACCTGCTGCATCCGGGCGAGACGCCTCGCCTTTCCCACGTGGAGCAATGCCTGGCGCCGACGCAAGGACCCGTGATTGCGGCTACCGACTACGTGCGCGCGCTGGCCGACCAGATCCGTACCTTCGTGCCGCGCCGGTATGCGGTGCTGGGCACCGACGGCTATGGCCGTTCCGATACGCGTGAGCAGCTGCGGCATTTCTTTGAGGTCGACCGCTACTGGATTACGGTCACAGCGCTGAAAGCGCTGGCGGACGAGGGTGCGATCGGCGCGGCGGTGGTGCAGCAGGCGCTGCGGAAATACAGCCTCGATGCCGACAAGCCATATCCGCTGCGCGCCTGAGCGGGCGGATCAGCCCGGGAGGACGCGGGTGACCGCAGGCACCCTGGCGAAGCGCGCGGCCAGCGCCTCCCACGGCGGTGGCGACAGAGACTGCTGCAGGAACTGGATCAGGGTGCGCAGCTTCTGCGAGGGAAACTCGGAGCGCGGATAGACCGCGAACACCCCGTCGTCGAGCGGGGCCTCGTCCGGCAGCACCTGAACCAGGCTGCCCGCCGCCAGCGCTGCCGCGACAATGAACAGCGGCAGCACCGCGATGCCGTGCCCGGCCAGCGCCGCATCGCGCAGGATTTCGCCGTTGTTTGCGGTGAATACGCCGCGCGGCGTGATGATCCTGGGCGCGGCTTGCGGCGTGGTGCCGCGGAACGCCCAGATCTGGCCCGGCGGTGAATTGCTGTATGACAGGCACGCGTGCCGGGCAATGTCGTCAAGGCTCTCCGGCACGCCGGCCCGTTGTGCATAGTCGGGGCTGCAGCATACGATGCGCCGGCTGACCGCCAGCTTGCGCGCGATCAGCGCGCTGTCGGCCAGGCGCGTAATGCGGATCGCCACGTCGTAGCGCTCGTACCCGGTATCGACGAGGCGGTCGTCCAGTTCCATGACGACGTGCAGGCGCGGATGCTGCTTCGCGAACTCCGCGATCAGCGGCGACAGCCACAGTGTGCCGAAGCTCATTGGCGCCAGGATACGTAATTCACCGCACAGGTCGCCTGAGGTTTCCGAAATGCTCTCGGCGGCATGGGTCAGCTGCGCCATCGCGGCGCGGGCCTGCTCGTAGAAGTGGCGGCCGCTTTCCGTCGGCTGCACCCGGCGTGTGGAGCGCTGCAGCAAGGTGACGCTCAGGCTGCGCTCCAGGTCGCTGATGCGCTTGCTGACGACGGATTTCGACAGCCCCATGTGACGCGCTGCGCCGCTGACGCTGCCCATTTCGACGACCAGGAGGTACGCTTCGATGTCCTCGGTCCTGATTTGCATGTTGGCCTTTGCGCTTTGATTCCCTGGTACGACAGGATACTGAACGGTACTGTGTCCCTGCAATGAGGTATTGCACCGTGCAGGAAATCGCGGTGCTGGCCGCGTCGCCCCAGCGGCCCTGACGACTTCGTTCTTCTCGCGGCGCGCCCGCTACGCTTGCTCGATACTGCCCTTTGCACCAAACGCCGGGCTCGGCGAGCCGCCCCAGAGATCGGCTGCGTCCTTGCCGCGCTCCATCATGCGCGCTTCACGCGCGGTGGCTTCCGGGAACTCTTCCATGCCATAGCTGTACTCCGCAGTCAGCCCATCCGGATCGGAGAAGTAGAGAAAGATGCTGCCGGAATTGTAGTGGCGGCCCGGACCAAAGCTGATATCCACGCCGGCATTGCGCAAGCGGTTGACGGCCTTCCCGATATCGTCGATTTCAGAAACCATGAAGTTGACATGATGAAGCTGGTTTTCGCTGGTTTGGCCCACGGCGAAACTATGGTGATAGGGATTCGGAAAGCACCGAAGGAAGGCAAACCTTCCCGGCGTGTAGTCGGATACCTTGAAGCCGAAGTCGTTGAGCAGGGACTGATAGGTGGCGTCGAACGAGCGCGCCCCGATCACGACGTGGCCTAGTCTCGCGATCTTCGTGTGTGGTGAGGAGAACGGCCGGATCATTTGCATCACCTCCGCATAGAACTCGAAGGTAAGGCCACTGGATGGTTCCCGTACGCGGAAGCTGCGGCCTTGCCTGAGCGCTTCGCACTCGGCCGTCGTGAGTTCGACGGGGTGGAGGCCGCGCGCCTCGAAATGCGCGAAGGCATCGTCGAGCTGCCGGGCGTTCTCCAGCTCAAAGCCAACCCGGCAAAGTCCTGGCAGCGGCGACTCGAGCAGCACGAGATTGTGATGGTCCGACGAGCACCTGAGAAACGCTGCTTCGTCCGTGCGTTGCGTCAGCTCCAGTCCGACCAGGTCGCGATAAAACGCTACGGACCGGTCCAGGCTGGTCACGTTGAGCGCGACGTAGCCAAGCCTTCGATAGCGGAATGGTTGATTCACTGTCTTCTCCTTGGATTGCCTGCTTCCCTTAAGCCGCAAGTTCGTATCACCAGACGGATTAAATGACCGCACGGTGATACTGTACATCACTGGCGTTTGCCGATGCAATCGATCGGCAAGGGTCTGGTTGGCACCCGCCTCGGCGTGCCAGGCCCCGTGCCCGCCTGGGTCGTGCCCCCATGCCGGCAATGTCTTTTCGCATCTTGACAATGCCCTGAGCGGTGGCTAGAGTTGGCAGAAATGAAACAACGTGTCCGAGAGGTGAAACTAAAAACTCAACTGGACGCACGCCAACAAGGAGCAATCGGGTGTCGCAGACAGAGGTGCTGATCGTAGGGGCAGGGCCGGTGGGTTTGACGCTGGCGATCGATCTGGGGCAGCGGGGCGTGCGTTGCACGCTGGTGGAGCGCAACCAGGCGCCCGGGCGCTTGCCGAAGATGGAGCGCTGCAATGCGCGGACGATGGAGATCTACCGGCGCCTGGGGATAGCGGAGCAGATCCGGGACGCTGGATATCCGCGCGATGAGCCGATGGATGTGTTCATCGTGACTTCGCTGGCGGAGCCGCCGCTGTTGCACCGGGCGTATCCGTCGGTGCGTGAACTGCAGGCGCAGGGCAGGCGCCGCAATGACGGTGGCGCGCCGCTGGAGCCGTATCACCTGATCTCGCAATACACGCTGGAGCCGCTGCTGAAGGCGGTGGCAGAGCGCACGCCGAATGTGACGGTGCGCTTTGGCTGCGAGCTGACGGAGTTTGCGCAGGATGAGGACGGGGTAAGTGCGAGCGTTGTCGATAGCGAGGATGGCGCGCAGGAGATCCGCGCACGCTATCTGGTGGGATGCGATGGCGGCTCCAGCACGGTGCGCAAGCAACTGGGGATCCGCTTGAGCGGCGAGGGCAACATCCTGCGGCTGCGGCAAGCGCTGTTCCGGTGCGACGACCTGTATGCGCGCATTCCGATGGGGCGTGGGCGGCATTACCACGTGGTGGACGACCAGGAAACGCAGATCGTGGTGCAGGATGACTGCCGCCACTTCACCATGCACTCGGTGGTTGCCGACGATGCGCAGATGGTCGAGAAGTTCAGGCGCGTGGTCGGCCTGCCGATCGAGTTCGAGACCCTGTACGTGGGGGAGTGGACCCAGCACCTGCTGCTGGCGGACCGCTACGGCGAGGGACGGGTGTTCCTGGCTGGGGATTCGGCGCATCTGGTGATCCCGACGGGCGGCCTGGGGATGAACACCGGCGTTGGCGATGCGATCGACCTGTCGTGGAAGCTTGCGGCGACCCTGGCCGGGTGGGGCGGTCCGAACCTGCTGGGCTCGTACCAGCGCGAGCGCCGGCAGATCGGCGCGCGCAATGTGGCGGCGTCGCGCTATGCGGCCAACGGCAAGCGCACGTGGCGGGCGGCCTACCGGCCCGAAATCGGCGATCAGACGGCCGAGGGCGCCCAGGCACGGGCGAACCTGGTGCGCATCGCGGAAGTGGAGCAGCGCAAGGTCAACGAGCAGACGGGGACGGAACTGGGCTACCGCTATCTCGATTCGCCGCTGGTCTGGCCGGAGCCGGGAGAGAGCCCGGACCCGGACAGCTACAGCTACCGCCCGACCACCTGGCCGGGCGCGCGCCTGCCGCATGTGTGGCTGGATGACGGCAGCGCGCTGCATGACCGGATCGGGCCGGGCTACACGCTGCTGCGGCTCGGTGGCACGCGCACGGACACCTCGGGGCTGGCCGCATGCATGCGCGAGCTGGGCGCCCCGCTTGAGGTGATCGAGATCGGGGACGCGGCGCCGCGCGAGGTGTATGGGTGCGACCTGCTGCTGCTGCGCCCGGACCTGCACGTGGTCTGGCGCGGCAATCATCTGGATGTGGATCCGAAGCGGCTGGCCGCGGTGGCCACGGGGCACCGGCTGGCCCCGGCGGCGCAGGGCTGAACCGTTCCCGACTGACAGGACAGACGACATGACGTTCAAGGTGACCTTACAACCGAGCGGGCACAGCTATACGGTGCCGGCGGGGACGACGGTGCTGACGGCGGGGCTGAACGCCGGCTGGATCATGCCCTACAGCTGCCGTGCCGGTGGCTGCCGCACGTGCCGCGGGCGGATTCTTGAGGGACAGGTGGACCACGGCCGGGCCCACGCGGCGTACCTGACCGAGGCGCAGCGCGCCGAAGGGCTGGCCTTGCTGTGCCAGGCCAAGCCGCTGAGCGATCTGGTGATCGAGGTGAAGGAGCTGTCGCTCAAGCAGGTGAAGCCGCGCAAGACGCCGTGCCGGGTGCGGCAGATCCGGCGTGTGGCGCCGGACGTGGCGGTGCTGGAGCTGCGCCTGCCGATCAACGAGAACCTGCGCTACGCGCCGGGGCAATACCTGGACTTCCTGCTGCCGGGTGGCGAGCGGCGCAGCTATTCGATTGCGACGCCGCCGTCGGCGGCGGGGCAGATCTCGCTGGAGCTGCACATCCGGCATACGCCGGGCGGGGTGTTCACGGACCGGTTGTTCGGCGGGGAGATCGAGCCCGGGCAGATCCTGCAGTTCGAGGCGCCGCTGGGGACCTTCTCCCTGCGCGAGGAGAGCAGCGCGCCGATCGTGTTCGTGGCGAGCGGGACGGGCTTTGCGCCGATCAAGGCCATCATCGGCTACATGATCGAGCGCAAGCTGGAGCGGCCGATGACGCTGTACTGGGGCGGACGGCGGCGCCAGGACCTGTACCTGGACGAGCTGGTGCGCAGCTGGGAGTCGGCGTGTCCGTGGTTCCGGTATGTGCCGGTGCTGTCGGAGGCGCAGCCGGAGGATGGCTGGTCAGGGCGCACGGGCTATGTGCACCGGGCGGTGATGGAGGATCTGCCGGACCTGTCCGGGCACCAGGTGTATGCGTGCGGGGCGCCGGTGATGGTGGAGGCGGCGCGCGAGGACTTCGTGGCGCGGTGCGGGTTGCGCGAGAGCGAGTTCTTTGCCGACTCGTTCCTGACGCAGGCGGAGCTGGCGGGG
>NZ_JBYSYA010000036.1:0-44356 GCF_058782785.1 Cupriavidus sp. FW306-01-F10A | reverse complement strand
AACTACACGGGCCGGTCTGGCCGTCTAAACGACGCTCAGACTTTACCGCACTGGTCTGGTTTGAACATACAAGCGGCACCAGGCGCCTGTCAGCGGCCGCCGCCCTGGCGGCCGCCCTCCGCCCTGCGCTCAGTCGTAGATGACCTTGTAGCGCTTGCCAATCCGCTGCCATTCGTCAGCCTCCTGTGCCAGGCTGTATTCGATCAGCGGATTGGCCTCGATCCACACCTTCGGCAGGCGCACGGTGAAGCCTTCGTCCAGCGCCTCGGCCAGCTGGCTCACGCGGATATCGGGCAAGGCCACGTCCGAGCGGCGGCGGCACAGCACAAAGGCCAGGCGCAGGCTGAACAGCATGCGCCAGTCGACGAACCTGCCGCTGCCCGACAGCTTGCCGAGCTTGCCCGCATGGCCCAGCAGCAGCGTCGCCAGCCGCGCCTGGTCGGTCTTGGAAAAGCCCGGCATGTCGGCATGGGTGGCGATATAGGCCGAATGCTTGTGGTAGCCGCTGTGCGAGATCGACATGCCGGTCTCATGCAGGCTGGCGGCCCAGCCCAGCAGCGCCAGGTTGTCCTCGCGCCGTTCGTTGGCCGGCTCCGGGAACTGTGACAGCAGCGTCTGCGCGGCACGGCGCACGCGGCCGGACTGGGCCCGGTCCACGCCGTAGCGGCGCATGAACTGGTCCACCGTGACGGTGCGCATGTCCTCATGGTGGCTGCGTCCGAGCAGGTCGTACAGCACGCCCAGCCGCAGCGCGCCGTCGGTGACATCCATGCGCTCGATATCGAGTTCGGCAAACACGCCCAGCATGATCGACAAGCCGCCCGGCAGCACCGGGATGCGGTCCGCCTTGAGGCCGGTCAGCTTGACGCGGTTGGTGTTCTCGGCCTTGATCAGCGCGCGCTTGAGGCGCTCCAGCCCTTCGCGCGTGATACCGTGCTCGGCGGTGCTGTCGTTCATGCCATTGAGTTCGATCAGCTCGGCCAGCGCGCGCGCCGTGCCCGACGAGCCGACCGCCTGCTCCCAGCCCGCGGCGCGGTACTGGCGCACCAGCACCTGGATCTCGCGGCGCGCGGCCAGCTCGGCCTGCTTCATCGCGTATTCGTCGACGTTGCCGCTGGGGAAGAACTGGCGGCTGTGCGATACGCAGCCGATATACAGGCTTTCCATCAGCTTGGACTGGTAGCCGTTGCCGATGATGAACTCGGTCGAGCCGCCGCCGATATCGACCACCAGGCGGTTGCCCTGGCAGGCCGGGGCGTCGTGCGAGGCCCCGAGGTAGATCAGCCGCGCTTCCTCGCGCCCGGCGATCACTTCGATCGGGAAGCCCAGCGCGCTTTCGGCCTCGATCAGGAACTCGGACGCGTTCTTGGCCACGCGCAGTGTATTGGTGGCGACGGCACGCACCTGGTTGGGCGCGAACTCGCGCAGCCGGTCGCCGAAGCGCCGCAGCGCATCGATGCCACGGCGCCGCGCGGGCTGGTCCAGGTATTTGTCGGGAGTCAGGCCGGCGGCCAGGCGCACCGGCTCGCGCAGCGCGTCGACCTGGAAGATCTGGCTGGCCGGGCCATTGGCCGTGGGGGTCTCGTCCACCCGCCCGATCATCAGGCGGAAGCTGTTCGAACCCATGTCGACGGCAGCCAGCAGGCGTGGGGTGTTGTTCATCGTGTGCTAGGAGGGCTGGTTCGCGTTGGCGTTGCGTGGCGCGGCAGGTGCACTCTGGTGCCTGGGCCTGCCGGCGTTCGCGCCCGGGAAAAATATGTCCTGGTCATGTCTGCATCATGACAAAATCAAACTGTCATAAAAGTGACACGTTTTTATGAAAAAGTCGCCACATTACCAAAAGAAGGTCATGCTCATGTCGACGACTCCGTCCAGTACGCTGCTCAACCGCGAACTGGGCATCCTGGAATTCAATGCCCGCGTGCTGGCGCAAGCGGCGGACCCGAAGGTCCCGCTGCTGGAGCGGCTGAAATTCATCTGCATCGTGTCCAGCAACCTGGACGAGTTCTTTGAAATCCGCATGGCGGGCCTGAAGGAACAGATGCGCGACAACGCTTCGGGGCTGACGCCGGACGGCCTGTCATTCCAGCAGACCTACCAGCTTGTCACCGAGCGCACGCAACGGCTTGTGGCTTCGCAGTATGACATGCTGCAGAACACCATTTTTCCACTACTTGAAAAAGAGGGGGTCTTTTTCCACCTGACCACCACCTGGACCGACGCCCAGCGCGAATGGGCGCGCGAATTCTTCCAGCGCGAACTGGGGCCGGTGCTGACCCCGATTGCACTGGATCCCGCCCACCCCTTTCCCCGCGTGCTCAACAAGAGCCTGAACTTCGTGGTGGAATTGTCCGGCAAGGACGCCTTCGGCCGCGAGGCCGACCTGGCCATCGTGCAGGCGCCGCGCGCGCTGCCGCGCGTGGTGAAGATGCCGGAGAAGCTGTCGGGCTACCCGTATGGCTTCGTGATGCTGTCGTCGTTCATGCAGGGCTTCGTGCATGAGCTGTTCCCGGCGATTGCCGTGCACGGCTGCTACCAGTTCCGCGTCACGCGCAACTCCGACCTGTTCGTCTCGGAAGACGAGATCACCGACCTGCGCGAGGCGCTGCAGGGCGAGCTGCCCACGCGCCATTTCGGCGATACCGTGCGCCTGGAAGTCTCGTCGGACACGCCGGCACCGCTGGCGCGCCGGCTGCTGCTGGAATCGGGCCTCGCCGAGCAGGACCTGTATCGTGTTTCCGGCCCGGTGAACCTGGTGCGGCTGATGCAGATCCCCGACATGGTGGACCGGCCCGCGCTGAAGTTTGCGCCGTATGTGCCCGCCCCGGTCAAGGCCTTCTCCGCCGGCGCGTCGATGTTCGACGTGATGCGACAGCAGGACGTGCTGCTGCACCACCCGTACGAGAGCTTCAGTTCCGTGCTCGACCTGCTGCAGCTGGCCGCGGCCGACCCCAACGTGGTCGCGATCAAGCAGACCGTCTATCGCACCGGCAATGAGTCGCTGGTGATGGAAGCGCTGATGACCGCCGCGCGCAACGGCAAGGAAGTGACCGTGGTGGTGGAGCTGCTGGCGCGCTTTGACGAGGAAACCAACATCAACTGGGCCGAGCGCCTGGAATCCGCGGGCGCACACGTGATCTACGGCGTGGTCGGCCACAAGTGCCACGCCAAGATGCTGCTGATCGTGCGGCGCGAGCCCACCGGCCCCAAGGCCAAGCAGGTCAAGCTGCGGCGCTACGCCCACCTCGGCACCGGCAACTACCATCCGCGCACCGCCCGCCTCTACACCGACTTCGGCCTGCTGACGGCCAACGAGGAGATCTGCGAAGACGTGCACCACGTGTTCCAGCTGCTGACCGGCACCGCCGGCACCATCCGGCTGAACCACCTGTGGCAGTCGCCCTTCACCATGCAGAGCAACCTGGTCGACCATATCCGCGCCGAGGCCCGCAACGCGCGCGCCGGCAAGCCCGCGCGCATCATCGCCAAGATGAACGCGCTGCTGGAGCCATCGATCATCGACGAGCTGTACAAGGCCTCGCGCGCGGGGGTGAAGATCGACCTGATCGTGCGCGGCGTGTGCGCGCTGATGCCGGGCGTCCCGGGCATGTCCGAGAACATCTCGGTGCGCTCGATCATCGGCCGCTTCCTGGAACACCACCGGGTCTACTACTTCCACGCCGGCGGCGAAGAGGTGCTGTACCTGTCCAGCGCCGACTGGATGGACCGCAACCTGTTCCGCCGCGTGGAAGTTGCCTTCCCGGTGCTGGACAAGGCGCTGAAGGCACGCGTCATCAAGGAAAGCCTGCAGGTGCACCTGCGCGACAACGCCTCGGCGTGGATCATGCAGCCGGACGGCAACTATGCACGCAAGCAGACGCGCTCGAAGCGTCCACATGTGAGCCAGAACGATATGCTGGTGATGTTTGGGGGGATGCCCTGAGCGGGCTTCTGTTGCCCACCTTGCGCCAGGAGCCGAGGAGGCTTCCCTGAGGCATAACATGCAAAACCCCGCCGCGGCGGGGTTTTCCTTTCCGGCTCAGGCGGCGCGCCGCGAGGTGTCCGGCGACTGCGGCGGCGCGGTCGGGCCGCTGCCTGGCGCTGGCATGTCCGCGCCCTCCACGGCCGAACGCAGGCTGCGTTCAAGCGGGAAGATCACGCGGAACACGCTGCCCCGGCCCTCTTCGCTGGTCACGCGCAGGTCCGCATGGTGGCGTGACAGCACGTGCTTGACGATGGCCAGCCCCAGCCCGGTGCCGCCGGTGTCGCGCGAGCGGCTGCGGTCCACGCGGTAGAAGCGCTCGGTCAGCCGGGGAATATGCTCGGGAGCGATGCCCAGGCCGGTATCGGCCACCGAGAACACGGCATGACCCTCTTCCCAGGCCAGCTTGATGGTGATGCGCCCGCCGTCCGGCGTGTAGCGCACGGCGTTCGACACCAGGTTGCCCAGCGCCGACAGCAACTCGGTCTCTGCGCCGCGCATGCCGACGGTCGGGTCGATCTCGGCCGAGACCTGGTGCCGTCCCTGCGACAGCGCCTCGGCGTCGTGGGTCAGGTGCGCCACCATGGCACGGATCGGCACGATGTCATTGCCGGGCGGCTGCGCATCGCTTTCCAGCTTGGCCAGCGCCAGCAGGTCTTCGACGATGCTCTGCATGCGCACCGACTGCGCCAGCATCATGTCGATGTAGCGGCGCCGGTCGTCTTCCGATACCGGCAGGTCGCGCACGGTCTCCAGGAAGCCGGTCAGCACCGTCAGCGGCGTCTTCAGTTCGTGCGACACGTTGGCAACGAAGTCGCGCCGCATCGCCTCGGTGTTTTCGAGCTTGGTGATGTCCTGCGTGATCACCAGCTTGCGGTTGTCGCCATAGGGCAGGATCTGCACCGCGATCACGCTGTGCTTGTGTTCGCCCATGTCGCGCATCACCAGCGGATCGTCAAAACGCTGCCGGGTCAGGTAGTGGACGAACTCGGGCCGGCGGATCAGGTGGGTGATGCGCTGGCGCACGTCGCGCCGCGCGTTCAGGCCGAAGTGCTGCTCGGCCACGTCGTTGCACCACTCGATCTGGTCGGCGTCGTCCAGCATCAGCACGCCGTTGGGCGAAGCCTGGATGGCCTGGATAAAGCGCGTGTGCTGCTGCTCGACCTGCAGCACCTGGGTGCGCCAGCGCTTGACCAGCCGGTGCAGCCGGTAATACACCTCGCCCCAAAGTCCGAGTGCACTGGGGATCTCGCCGTAGACCGGCGCATCGAGCACCTTCCACAGGCGGTTGATCTGGTACAGGTAGTAGAACAGCAGCCCGAGCAGCGATACGCATGCCAGCGCCAGCGCCGGCACCGGGCCCACGGCCAGGTAAACACCGGCGGACAGCACCAGCAGGCTGATCAGGATGGCCACGGAACGGGCCCAGATGACATTCATGCGCAGGGTTCAGGCTCGCAGCCAGGGAAGGCTGCAGGGTTGCGACGGAGTGTGCCACGAATTCGCCGCGCCCTGCCAGCAGCGTGGGCTCTGGCAGGGCAGCACGTCAAGCCGCCCTCCCATGTCCGGCGCGTCAGGCGCCGGGCGTGCGCGCCAGGCGGTAGCCACTGCCGCGCACGGTTTCGATCATATTGCTGTAGCCGCCGGGGGTGAGCGCGGCGCGCAGGCGCTTGATATGGACGTCGACGGTACGCTCCTCGACAAAGACATGGTCGCCCCAGACCTGGTCGAGCAGTTGCGAGCGGCTGTGCACGCGTTCCGGATGCGTCATCAGGAAGTGCAGCAGGCGGAACTCGGTCGGACCCAGCTCCAGCTTGATCGCGCCGCTCTCGTCCTGGCCGGTGACGCGGTGCGTGGCCGGGTCCAGGCGCAGGCCGTTGATGGCCACCACATCGTCGGTCAGCTGCGGCGCACGGCGGCGCAGCACCGCCTTGATCCGCGCCAGCAGTTCCTTGGGCGAGAACGGCTTGGTGACGTAGTCGTCGGCGCCGGCCTCAAGCCCCATCACCTTGTCCTGCTCCTCGCCGCGGGCGGTCAGCATGATGATGGGGATCTGGCGGGTGCGGTCGTTGGCCCGCAACTCCTTGGCGAAGTTCGCGCCCGACTTGCCCGGGAGCATCCAGTCGAGCAGCACCAGGTCGGGCAGCACATCGCTCATCAGCGACAGCGCCTGCTCGGCGTTATAGGCCCGGATCGGATAGTGCCCCGCGTGCTGCAGGTTCACGGCGATCAGTTCGGCGATCGCCGGTTCGTCTTCGACAACGAGAATACTGCTTGGCATGTAATTGTTCTCCGTGGGCGGCTGAGTTCAGCTCAGCGCTTCGCGCTCCATGTCCTCGCGCGAGACATGGCGGACGTCCGTCCCCTTGACAATGTAAATGATAAATTCCGCGATGTTCTTGGCGTGATCGCCGATGCGCTCGACGGCCTTGGCGATGAACAGGAAATCCAGCGCGACCGAGATCGTACGCGGGTCTTCCATCATGTACGTGATCAGCTTGCGCACGAAGCCGCGGAATTCCTCGTCGATGGCCTTGTCGTCCTTGACGATGCGCGCCGCCGCCACGGTGTCCAGGCGCGCAAAGGCGTCCAGCGCCTGGCGCAGCAGCGAGATCGCCATCTCGCCCGAGAGCTTGACCTCGGCGTAGTTGATGCTGTGCGCCGACGCGTCTTCCATGATGTGCTTGGTGCGCTTGGCGATCTTCTCGGCTTCGTCGCCGGCGCGCTCCAGGTTGGTGATGGTCTTGGAGATGGCCATCACCAGGCGCAGGTCGCGCGCGGTCGGCTGGCGCCGGGCAATGATGTTGCCGCAGTCGGCATCGATCTCGACTTCCAGCGCGTTGAGCTGGATCTCCCGGGCGATGACCTGGTCGGCGGTCTCGCCATCGAAGTCGGCCAGCGCGCGCATGGCGAGCTCGATCTGCGACTCGACCAGGCCGCCCATCTGCAGCAGCTTGGTGTTGATCGCGTTGAGGTCGGCGTCGAACTGGGTCGACAGGTGCTTGTCTGGCATGGGATTCTCCTGGCCGCTTATGGATATGCTACGCCCTGCGGTAACGATCAGCCGAACCGGCCTGTAATGTAGTCTTCCGTTTCCTTGCGGTGCGGCTTGATGAAGATCTTCTCGGTCTCGCCGAACTCGATCAGCTCGCCCAGGTACATGTAGGCGGTGTAGTCCGAGCAGCGCGCCGCCTGCTGCATGTTGTGGGTAACGATCACCACGGTGTACTCATCCTTCAGTTCCGCGATCAGCTCTTCGATGCGGCCGGTGGAGATCGGGTCAAGCGCCGAGCATGGCTCGTCCAGCAGCAGCACTTCCGGGCGGATGGCAATGCCGCGCGCGATGCACAGGCGCTGCTGCTGGCCGCCGGACAGGCCGTAGCCGGACTGGTGCAGCTTGTCCTTGGCCTCGTTCCACAGCGCCGCCTTGGTCAGCGCCCATTCCACGCGGTCGTCCATCTCCGAGCGCGACAGCTTCTCGAACAGGCGCACGCCGAAGGCGATGTTGTCGTAGATCGACATCGGGAACGGCGTCGGTTTCTGGAACACCATGCCGACCTTGGCGCGCAGCAGCGCGATGTCCTGGCGCGCGGTCAGCAGGTTTTCGCCGTCCATGTTGATCTCACCCTCGGCGCGCTGCTCGGGGTACAGCGCATACATCTTGTTGAAGGTGCGCAGCAGCGTCGACTTGCCGCAGCCCGACGGCCCGATAAAGGCCGTGACCTTGCGGTCCGGGATCGACATGTTGATGTCTTTCAGCGCATGGAACTGGCTGTAGTAGAAGTTCAGATTGCGCACGTCGATCTTGGCGCGTACCGAATCGGGAATGTCGATGACGGTGGAGGTCATTGCGTTTCTCGCTTGCAGTCTTTGGGGCGGGACGGATTACCGGCCGCGCCGCTTATTTCTTGAACAGGATGCGCGCCAGGATATTCAGGGCCAGCACGCCAATCGTAATCAGGAACACACCCGCCCAGGCCAGTTGCTGCCATTCGGTGAACGGGCTCATGGCAAAGCGGAAGATCGTCACTGGCAGGTTGGCCATCGGCTTGTTCAGGTCGCTGGTCCAGAACTGGTTGGACAGCGCGGTGAACAGCAGCGGCGCGGTCTCGCCGGCGATACGGGCGACGGCCAGCAACACCCCGGTCACAATGCCGGCGTAGGATGACTTCACCGTGATCGACAGCACCATCTTCCACTTGGGGGTGCCGAGTGCGAAGGCCGCCTCGCGCAGCGCGTTGGGCACCAGGTTCAGCATGTTCTCGGTGGTGCGCACCACGATCGGCACCTGCAGCAGCGCCAACGCGCAGATCCCGGCCCAGCCCGAGAAGTGGCCCATGCGGGTCACCACCAGCGCGTAGACAAAGAGCCCGATCACGATCGACGGCGCCGACAGCAGGATGTCGTTGATAAAGCGGATAAAGCTGGCCAGCGGCGAGCTCTTGCCGTACTCGGCCAGGTAGATGCCGGCCAGGATGCCCAGCGGCGTGCCAAACAGCGTGGCCATGCCGACCATCACGAAGCTGCCGAAGATGGCGTTGGCCAGGCCGCCGCCGGCGGTATTCGGCGCCGGGGTCATCTGCGTGAACAGGTCCAGCGACAGGCCGCCCACGCCCAGCGTGACGGTGGTCCACAGGATCCACGCCAGCCAGAACAGGCCGAAGCCCATCGCCACCAGCGAGGCGGTCAGTGCATACAGGTTGGTGCGGCGGCGGCGCGCCTGCAGCCGGGTGCGGATGGCATCCGCGTCGGGGCGGACCGCCGGGATCGATACGGTAGACACGGCTTGACTCGCGCTCATTTGGTTCCCTCATTCTTTGCCAGTCGCAGCAGCAGCAGCTTGGACAGCGCCAGCACCACAAAGGTAATGAAGAACAGGATCAGGCCCAGTTCCATCAGCGCGGCGGTGTGCAGGCCGGCGCCGGCTTCGGCGAATTCGTTGGCGAGCGCCGAGGTGATGCTGTTGCCCGGCGAGAACAGCGAGGCGCTGTCCAGCAGGTTGGTGTTGCCGATCACGAAGGTGACGGCCATGGTCTCGCCCAGCGCGCGGCCCAGGCCCAGCATCACGCCGCCGATGACACCCGCGCGGGTATAGGGCAGCACCACGTTCCACATCACTTCCCAGGTGGTGCAGCCCACGCCGTAGGCGGATTCCTTGAGCAGCACCGGGGTGACTTCAAACACGTCGCGCATCACCGAAGCGATGTACGGGATGATCATGATCGCCAGGATCACGCCCGCGCACAGCAAGCCGATGCCCAGCGGCGCGCCCTGGAACAGCTTGCCGACCACCGGCAGCTGGCCCACCGTGGCGGCCAGGGGCTTCTGGAAATACTCGCCGAAGATCGGCGCGAACACGAGCAGGCCCCACATGCCGTAGACGATCGACGGCACCGCGGCGAGCAGTTCGATGGCGGTGCCCAGCGGGCGGCGCAGCCAGGCCGGCGACAGCTCGGTCAGGAACAGCGCGATGCCGAAGCTCACCGGCACCGCGATGATCAGCGCGATCAGCGAGGTCACGATGGTGCCGTAGATGGGCACCAGCGCGCCATAGACATCGGCGGGAGGATCCCACTCCGCGGTCCACAGGAAGCGCGCGCCGAAGGTCTGGATCGACGGCCAGGCGCTGATCGCGAGCGAGACGATGATGCCGCCCAGCAGCAGCAGGGTCACGATCGCGGCGCCCCGCGTCAGGCCGCCGAACAGGATGTCGCCCATGCGGCTCGGGGGCTGGACGTTGCGGATCTCGGAGGGGGTAGTCGCCATGTCGGGAATTCAGGGTGGATCGCCGCTCCCGCCTGGGCGGGAGCCCGGTGTCCGGGCCAGTTTCGGGCAGCCCGGCCACCGGCCCCGCACTCGCGCGGGGCCGGCGATGCCGTCAGGATCAGTACAGCGCCTTGCCCGAGGCGTCCTTGACGCTGGTCTTCCAGGTCGAACGGATCTGGTTCACAACGTTTTCCGGCAGCGGCACGTAGTCGAGGTCGGCAGCCATGTTGGCGCCGCTCTTGTAGGCCCAGTCGAAGAACTTCAGCACTTCGGCACCCTGCGCGGCCTTTTCCTGGTTCTTGTGGACCAGGATGAAGGTGGCGCCGGCGATCGGCCAGGCTTCCTTGCCCGGCTGGTTGGTCAGGATCTGGTAGTAGGTCTTGCTCCAGTCCGCACCGGCGGCGGCAGCCTTGAAGGCATCGTCGCCCGGCTTGACCACGGCACCCGACGCGTTCTTCATGTTCACGTGGGTCATCTTATTCTGCTTGGCGTAGGCGTACTCGACGTAGCCGATCGCACCGTTCAGGCGCTGCACGAAGGCGGCGACGCCCTCGTTGCCCTTGCCGCCGGTGCCGCCGCCCGGCCAGTTGACCGTGGTGCCCTCGCCCACCGCGCTCTTCCAGTCCGGGCTGACCTTGGACAGGTAGTTGGTGAAGATGAAGGTCGTGCCCGAACCGTCGGCGCGGCGCACCGGCAGGATGTCCTGGCTCGGCAGCTTGGCCTGCGGGTTCAGCGCCTTGATCGCGGGGTCATCCCACTTCTTGATCTTGCCCAGGTAGATGTTGGCCAGCACTTCGCCCGTGATGGTCAGTTCGCCCGGCTTCACGCCCTGCAGGTTGATCACCGGCACCACGCCGCCGATCACGGTCGGGAACTGGACCAGGCCCTGCTTGTTCAGGTCCTCGTCCTTCAGCGGCGCGTCCGAGGCACCGAAATCGACCGTCTTGGCGCCGATCTGCTTGATCCCGCCCGACGAACCGATGGATTGATAGTTGACCTTGTTACCCGTTGCTTTTTGGTATGCGTCGGCCCACTTGGAATACACGGGCGCGGGGAAAGAAGCGCCTGCACCGGTAATTTCCGCCGCGAACGCAGTGCCCGCCACCACCATCGAAACGATGCCTGCCACGGCAGTCTTGACCAGCTTCATATGTCCTCCAGAGAACATTGGTTGGGAATGACAAATTTTTGACAAGACGAACTCTATGCTCCCTGTATGACAATTCCGTGACATCTTTAAATCTTCTTGGAACCGGCCTCCAGCAAGGGATCGCCGCTACCATCCGGCAGTCATGGTGACGCAATATGACGGCGGTTAATTGCGTTATGGAATAAAAAAACGCCGGGACTGGCCCGGCGTTTCTGGTCAGGGGGCGGCATATCAGGCGCCCAAGGCATCGGCCAGCCGCCTGGCCGCGCGCTCGGCCATTTCGGCCTGCTCGGCCTCGACCATCACCCGCACCACCGGTTCGGTGCCGGAGGCACGGATCAGCACCCGGCCGCGCCCCTCCAGTTCAGGCTCGACCGCCGCGCGCGCGGCCTGCAGGCCGGCATGCGACTGCCAGTCGAAGCCTTTCTGCACGCGCACGTTGATGAGCGTCTGCGGGAACAGCCTTACGCCCTCGAGCAACTGCGCCAGCGTCTTGCCGCTGCGGCGCAGCGCGGCCAGCACCTGCAGCGCCGACACGATGCCGTCGCCGGTGCTGTGGCGGTCCAGGCACAGCAGGTGGCCGGAGCCCTCGCCGCCAAGGGTCCAGCTGCGCTTGTTCAACTCTTCCAGCACATAGCGGTCGCCTACGTTGGCGCGCACAAATTCCACGCCCTGGCGCTTGAGCGCCAGCTCCACCGCCATATTGGTCATCAGCGTGCCCACGGCACCCGGCACCGCCTGCCCAGCGGCCTGGCGGTCGCGCACGATCAGATACAGCAATTCGTCGCCGTTGTAGAGACGGCCGTCGGCATCCACCACCTGCAAGCGGTCGGCGTCGCCGTCAAAGGCCAGGCCCAGGTCGGCTCCATGTGCCTTGACCGCCTCAACCAGCTTGCCCGGCGCCGTGGCGCCGTAGCCGTCGTTGATATTGCGGCCGTCCGGCTGGTTGCCGATCGAAACCACGTCGGCGCCCAACTCATGGAACACGTGCGGCGCGATGTGGTAGGCCGCGCCATGGGCGCAGTCGACCACCAGCTTCAGGCCGTACAGGTCCTGCTCATGCGGGAAGGTACTCTTGCAGAACTCGATATATCGGCCGGGGGCATCGTTGATGCGGCGCGCGCGGCCCAGGTCATCGGACGGCGCGCACACCATCGGCTCTTCGATGGCAGCCTCGATCTCCGCCTCGACCGCATCCGGCAGCTTGTCGCCGTCGGCCGAAAAGAACTTGATGCCGTTGTCGTAGTAGGGATTGTGGCTGGCCGAGATCACCACGCCCGCGGACAGGCGCAGCGCCCGCGTCAGGTAGGCGATGCCCGGCGTCGGCAGCGGGCCGGTCAGCAGCACGTGCACGCCGGCCGAGGTAAAGCCGGCTTCCAGCGCCGCTTCCAGCATATAGCCGGAAATGCGCGTGTCCTTGCCAATCAGCACGGTCGGCTTGCCTTGCCCGGTCTTGGCGCCGTGGGCCAGCACCTTGCCGGCCGCATGGCCCAGGCGCATCACGAAGTCCGGCGTGATCGGCGCCTCGCCGACCCTGCCCCGCACGCCATCTGTCCCGAAATACTTGCGTGTCATTCGCTGATTCCCTTTCTTTACTCTGGTCGTTGATCTGTCTGCGGTGGCCGCGGCTGATTCAGGCCGCGCCAACGGACTCGTTGCGCACCGCCCACCAGGTCTTCACGGCATCCACCGTCTGCTCCACATCATGCACGCGCACGATAAATGCTCCGCGCTCCAGCGCACACACCGCGGCGGCAATGCTGGCCGCAACACGCTGCTGCGGCGGCCGGCCACCGAGGACCGCGCCCAGCGTGGACTTGCGCGAGATGCCCGCCAGCACCGGCAGGCCCTCAAGTGCCAGCCGCGGCAGTTGGCCGAGCAGGCGCAAATTATGATCGGGTGTCTTGCCGAAGCCAAACCCCGGATCGAGGGAGATGCGCGCATCGTCGATGCCGGCAGCGCGCAGCACGGCAATGCGCTCGGCAAGGAACCCGGCCACCTCGGCGACCACGTCATCGTAGTGCGGGTCTTCCTGCATGGTCTGCGGATCGCGCTGCATATGCATCACGCACAGGCCCGCCTGCCCCGCCGCCACGGCCTCGACCGCGCCCGGCATGCGGAAACCCCAGATATCGTTGATGAGATCGGCTCCGGCCGCAAGCGCGGCGCGCATGACCTCGGGCTTGTAGGTATCGACCGAGAGCGGCTTGCCGCAGTCGCGCAGCGCTTCCACCACCGGGATCACGCGCGCCAGTTCGTCTTCCAGCGGCAGCGCCGCCGAACCGGGCCGGCTCGATTCCCCGCCGATGTCGATGATGTCCACACCCTCGGCGATCATCTGCCCGGCATGGCGCAGCGCCGCGTCGCGGCTGGCATGCTGGCCGCCATCGGAGAAAGAATCGGGCGTGACGTTGAGGATACCCATCACCAGCGGGCGCTGGTCCAGGGCAAAGCGAAAACGGCCGCACTGGAAATACCGGGTCTGAGAAGTCTGCTGCAAGGTAGGAATGCTTGATTCAATCCGGGCGCCGCGGATGCCGCGCAAAAGGAAAAGCCGGTGCACCAGGCACCGGCTTCAGGGACAGGCACTACACAGCCATCACTACGGCGTCGTCTGTGAACGAACCAGGATCAGGCCGTGGCGGGCGCGTTGGTCGGCGCCACCGGCGAGCCGCCCGGAGGCGTGCTGCCGCCGCCGTTCGGGCCCGACGCGCTGCGCGGCGGACGCGGCGGCTTGCCGGCCATGATGTCGTTGACCTGGTCGGCATCGATGGTTTCCCATTCCATCAGCGCGTTGGTCATGGCTTCGACCTTGTCGCGGTTCTCTTCGAGCAGGCGCTTGGCCAGCGCGTATTGCTCGTCGATGATGCGGCGGATCTCGGCGTCGACCTTCTGCTGCGTGGCTTCCGACACGGTCTTCGACGACAGCTTGCCGAACATGCCATCCTGCTCGGTATCCACGTAGACCATGGCACCCAGCGAATCGCTCATACCGAAGCGGGTCACCATGTCGCGGGCAAGCTTGGTGGCGCGCTCGAAGTCGTTGGAAGCACCGGTGCTCATGGCGTTGAGGAAGACCTCTTCCGCCGCGCGGCCGCCGAAGAGGATGGCAACCTCTTCCAGCATGCTGTCCTTGTACTTCGAATACTTGTCATGCTCCGGCAGCTGCCAGGTCACGCCCAGCGCCCAGCCACGCGGCATGATGGTGACCTTGTGCACCGGATCGGCCTTGGGCAGCAGCTTGGCCACCACCGCATGGCCCGACTCGTGGTAAGCCGTGGCCCGGCGCTCTTCTTCGCGCATGACCGTCGACTTGCGCTCCGGACCCATATAGATCTTGTCCTTGGCATCTTCGAAGTCCTGCATATCGACCACGCGCTTGCTCCGGCGGGCGGCAAACAGTGCGGCTTCGTTGACCAGGTTGGCCAGGTCCGCGCCCGAGAAGCCCGGGGTGCCGCGCGCGATGATCGAGGCGTCGACATCGTTGCCGATCGGCACCTTGCGCATATGGACCTTCAGGATCTGCTCGCGGCCGCGGATGTCCGGCAGGCCCACGTAGACCTGGCGGTCGAAACGGCCCGGACGCAGCAGCGCCTTGTCCAGCACGTCGGCACGGTTGGTCGCGGCGATCACGATCACGCCCGAGTTGGCCTCGAAGCCGTCCATCTCGACCAGCATCTGGTTCAGGGTCTGCTCGCGCTCGTCGTTGCCGCCGCCCATGCCGGCGCCACGATGGCGGCCAACCGCGTCGATTTCATCGATGAACACGATGCAGGGTGCTTGCTTCTTGGCGTTCTCGAACATGTCGCGCACGCGGGCCGCACCCACGCCGACGAACATTTCCACAAAGTCGGAACCCGAGATGCTGAAGAACGGTACCTTGGCCTCGCCGGCAATGGCGCGCGCCAGCAGCGTCTTGCCGGTACCCGGAGGGCCGACCAGCAGCACGCCGCGCGGGATGCGCCCGCCCAGCTTCTGGAACTTCTGCGGGTCCTTCAGGAAGTCGACCAGCTCGACCACTTCTTCCTTGGACTCGTCGCAGCCGGCCACGTCCTGGAACGTGACGGCGTTCTGGTTCTCGTCGATCAGGCGCGCACGCGATTTGCCGAATGAGAAAGCGCCGCCTTTGCCGCCCCCCTGCATCTGGCGCATCATGTAGAACCAGAACACGATGATCAGCAGGGTCGGCCCGAGGTAATACAGGGCCTGGACCAGCACGTTGGGTTCGTCGTCCGCCTTGCCGGTCACCTGGACGCCGTACTTCATCAGGTCGCCAACCATCCAGATGTCGCCCGGCGAGATGATGGTGTACTTGGCGCCTTCCTTAGGCGAGACCACCAGGTTGCGGCCCTGCACGTCGACACGCGACACCTTGCCATTCTTGGCGTCATCCATGAACTGCGAATAGGTGACGCTGTCCTGCGCACGGGGCTTGTCGAACTGCTTGAAGACGGTAAACAACACCAGCGCGATCACGAGCCAGATTGCCGCCTTTTGAAACAGGTTGTTATTCAAGGCCGAACTCCTTTGCAATTGCCTTGCCAACGGATAGCTGCATTGTAATGCAGCGCCCGCCCTCGGGGGGAAACAGAGAAACTATGATGCCGATAGCACCGGGTGGGGCACTTTCCACGCTTCTTTTTTCGCCCTGGCTTGTATCGAGACCGGTCAATCCACTGCCTTGAGGTAGCGCCCAAGGATAAAGGTTTCGGAAGACTTGTCGCGAGACGCCTTGGGCTTGCGTTTCGCAACCACTTTGAAATGCCGTTTGAACTTCTCCACGATCTGGCTGTAGCCGCTCCCGTGGAAGCACTTTACCAGCAATGCCCCCTCCGGCTTAAGGTGGGCCTGCGCAAATTCCAGCGCCAGGTCGCACAGGTACTCGATCCGTGCTGCATCGGCGAAGGCCACACCGGACAAATTGGGGGCCATGTCCGACAAAACAAGGTCAATCTTGTTACCGCCGGAGGCGTCCAGCACCACACTTTCCAGTTCGCGGAAGACCGATTCCTCGCGGAAGTCCCCCTGGATGAAAGTGACGTCGGCGACCGGTTCCATCGGCAGCAGGTCGATCGCGACCACGGCGCCATCGATCCTGCCGTCCTTGGCCCGGGGCGAGTCCGCCAGCTTGTTGCGGGCGTACTGGCTCCAGCTGCCCGGCGCCGCGCCCAGGTCGACGATCACCTGCCCCGGGCGGATCAGCTTGTCCTGCTCGTCGATCTCCTTGAGCTTGTAGGCCGCGCGGGCGCGATAGCCCTCGCGCTGGGCCATTTTCACGTACGGATCGTTGATGTGGTCGTGCAGCCACGAATGATTGAACTTGTTTTTTGCCATGCCAGTTACCAGCCTGTTCCCTGCCCCGCCCGCCGCTCAATGCCGCCCGCGAAGGTTTTCCTACTGTTTTGATGATTTTGCTGCCCGACAGTGCCGGATTGACGGATAATACGCGCCAATCCGCATACCGACCGCCGGCTCGCCTTATCAGCTGCCGGCTTGCCGCCCCCGGGCGGCCGTCGGCAGCCTGTCCTTGCCCGACCCGCCGTGTCACGACCGGCGCGGGCTGCAGCGCCCGATTTCCGGCGCCCACGCGCTCTATCACTATTTCAAGCGCCTAATAATCAGCGCCAACCTATGCCCGCTCTACAACTAGTCCCTGCCCAGCGCTCTGACCTGCGCTCCCGTGCCCATGCCCTGAACCCGGTCGTGATGGTCGGCGCCGAAGGCCTGACCCGTGCCGTACTGGCCGAGATCGACCGCAGCCTGGCCGCCCACGACCTGATCAAGATCCGCGTGTTCGGCGACGATCGCGACGCGCGCATCGCCATCTACGAGGAAATCTGCGACCAGCTCAGCGCCGCGCCGATCCAGCATATCGGCAAGCTGCTGGTGGTCTGGCGTCCGGGCGAAGCGCGCCTGAAGGAAAACCAGGCCGAAGACCTGGGCCGCCACACCCCCGCCCGCCGTGGCGGCGCGGCCCCGCGCACGGTGACGGTCAAGAAGCCCAGCGCCGCGCCGAACCGCCGTCCGACCCGCAAGGAAGTCACGGTGCTTGGCAACGAGCGCGTCACCGCCGGCGGCAATGTGAAGCGTTCGCGCGCACGCCCGACCAGCCAGAAGAAGAAGGCGCTGGGCTGAGCACGATCAGCTGAAGCATGACGGGGTTGCTGCCAGGCGACGCCCGATGCCGGCACGCCACGCCCGTGGCCGTGCCGGCGGCCGGGCCTCACTCCCCGGCCGAACGCGGCGCCGAAGCGCGCCACACCAGCACCAGCGCCAGCAGGCTTTGCAGCAGGTAGAAGGCGCTCGACACGCCGTGCAGCATGCCGAACTGCGCCTTGTAAGGCGATTCCGAAACGCCGACGCCCAGTGCCAGCGCCTTTTCCTTCAGGCCGGCCATGAACGGCTGGGTGCCGAAGTAGCCCGCCAGCACGCAGCACAACATGCCCAGCACCAGCCAGCGCAGGCCGCGATAGCGGTGGGCACCGCGCCGGATCATCACGTTGCACAGCACCAGCTGCAGCACGCCGATGGTGACCCCGACGATGGCCTCGGTATGGAACAGGTGCCCGGCGATCATGCCCGCCATCTCGCGGCTGGGCAGCACCGAAAACAAAGTCGGCGCCACCATGTAGCCGACGGTCCAGAGGCTGCCCGCCCACACCACCGTCAGCAGCAGGAAGATGCGGTGCGGCAGCGGCGGCAGATTGTTATAGGAATTGGAGAACACGTGCCGGTCTTTCCGGGGGCCGGGCCAGGTGCAAGCCTGCCGGCCGGGCCGGCGTCAGATATAGCGTACGGTAATGACTTCGTACTCGCGCTCGCCGCCAGGGGCCAGCACGGTTGCGACGTCGCCTTCGAACTTGCCGATCAGCGCACGCGCGATGGGCGAGCTGACCGAGATCTTGCCGACGTCGATGTCGGCTTCGTCATCGCCCACGATCTGGTAGCTGACGGGACTGCCGGACTCCAGGTCTTCCAGGTCCACAGTCGCGCCAAAGACGATGCGGCCGTCGGTGTCCAGCTGGGTCGGGTCGATGATCTGTGCGGCCGACAGCTTGGCCTCCACTTCCAGGATGCGGCCTTCGATAAAGGCTTGCTTTTCCTTGGCGGCGTCGTATTCGGCGTTTTCAGACAGGTCGCCCTGTGCGCGGGCTTCCGAGATCGCATTGATCACCGACGGACGCTCGACAGCCTTCAGGCGCTGCAGCTCCTCCTTCAGGAGCTCTGCGCCACGCTTGGTAATCGGAATGGTGCTCATGTCTTCGTTCAACAAAAAAATGAGCCGCAGCGGAGCTGGAGCCATCCCTGGCCAATGCTGCCAGGGCACTTCCGCTCAACCGCGGCTTTCAGACAGGACCGAATGCGGGCACGCCGCATCGATCGGCGAATTTGACGTAGTTTAGGCCAGGAAGCCCGCCGGCAGCAACTCCGGCGGGCTTCCTGGACTTGACCGGGCACAACCCGCCCGGCCAGTGGCAATGTGCCGCTTGCCTTACCTGCGGGGCTTCAGGCCAGCGAGGCGTGCAGGCTCTGCAGGTCGTAGACCTCCAGGCTCTGCATGTGCTTCAGGCCCTCCACCGCGGCGCGGGCGCCGGCGATGGTGGTGTAGTAAGGAATGCGGTGAGCCAGCGCCGAGGTCCGGATCGAGCGCGAATCGGCAATCGCGGTGCGGGTTTCGTCCACAGTGGTGAACACCAGCGCCAGTTCGCCGTTCTTGATCATGTCCACGATATGCGGACGGCCGTCCTTGACCTTGTTGACGGTCTTGACCGGGATGCCGGCGGCCTCGATGGCCGAGGCGGTGCCGCGGGTGGCAACGATCGGGTAGCCCATGTCGTGCAGCATGCGAGCCACGCCAACGGCGCGCGGCTTGTCGCTGTCCTTCACGGTGATCAGCACGGTGCCCTTCTCCGGCAGGCGCGAACCCGCGGCCAGCTGGCTCTTGAACAGCGCCTCGCCGAAGGCCTTGCCCACCCCCATCACTTCGCCGGTCGAGCGCATTTCAGGTCCGAGGACCGGATCGACGCCCGGGAACTTGTTGAACGGGAACACCGCTTCCTTGACGCTGTAGTACGGCGGGATGACTTCTTCGCCGATGCCCTGCTCGTCCAGCGACTGGCCCGCCATGCAGCGCGCGGCGATCTTGGCCAGCTGCAAGCCGGTGGCCTTGGACACGTACGGCACAGTACGCGAGGCGCGCGGGTTCACTTCCAGCACATAGACGGTATCGACGCCGTCGTTCTGCTGGATCGCGAACTGCACGTTCATCAGGCCGATCACGTTCAGCGCCTTGGCCATCGCGGCGGTCTGGCGCTTCAGTTCAGCCACGGTCTCGGCCGACAGCGAGTACGGCGGCAGCGAGCAGGCGGAGTCGCCCGAGTGCACGCCAGCCTGCTCGATGTGCTCCATCACGCCGCCGATGAAGACGCGCTTGCCGTCGGAGATGGCATCGACGTCGCACTCGATGGCGTCGTTCAGGAAGCGGTCCAGCAGCACCGGGGAATCGTTCGAGACCTTGACGGCCTCGCGCATGTAGCGCTCGAGGTCGCGCGGCTCATGCACGATTTCCATGGCGCGGCCGCCCAGCACGTACGACGGGCGCACCACCAGCGGGTAGCCGATCTCTTCGGCCAGGCGCAGCGCCTCGTCCTCGGCACGCGCGGTGCGGTTGGGCGGCTGGCGCAGGCCCAGCTCCTGCAGCAGTTTCTGGAAGCGCTCGCGGTCTTCGGCCGCGTCGATCATGTCGGGGCTGGTGCCGATGATGGGCACGCCGTTGGCTTCCAGGTCCAGCGCCAGCTTCAGCGGGGTCTGGCCGCCGTACTGCACGATCACGCCGACCGGCTTCTCGAGCGCGACGATCTCCAGCACGTCCTCCAGCGTCAGCGGCTCGAAGTACAGGCGGTCCGAGGTGTCATAGTCGGTCGACACGGTTTCCGGGTTACAGTTGACCATGATGGTCTCGTACCCGTCTTCGCGCAGCGCCAGCGCGGCGTGCACGCAGCAGTAGTCGAACTCGATGCCCTGACCGATCCGGTTCGGGCCGCCGCCCAGCACCATGATCTTCTTCTTGTCGGTCGGCTGCGCCTCGCACTCGCCATGCTCGGCCTCGTAGGTCGAGTACATGTAGGCGGTGTTGGTGGCGAACTCGGCCGCGCAGGTGTCCACGCGCTTGTAGACCGGGCGCACGTTCTGGGCGATGCGCGCTTCGCGCACGGCCTTGGCGTCGGTCTTCAGCAGCTTGGCCAGGCGGCGGTCGGAGAAGCCCTTCTGCTTCAGGAAACGCAGCTCGGCGGTCGACAGGCTTTCCAGCGTGCGCGTCTTGACCAGGCCTTCGGTCTTGATGATGTCTTCGATCTGGGCCAGGAACCAGGGGTCGATGTCGGTCTCGGCATAGACCTCTTCCAGCGACATGCCCAGGCGGAAGGCGTCGCCCACGTACCAGATGCGGTCGGGGCCGGCTTCGCCGATTTCCTCGACGACCTCGTCACGGTCCGACGACTTTTCGTCCAGGCCGTCGACGCCCACTTCCAGGCCGCGCAGGGCCTTCTGGAACGATTCCTGGAAGGTGCGGCCCATCGCCATCACCTCGCCCACCGACTTCATCTGGGTGGTCAGGTGGCTGTCGGCCTGCGGGAATTTCTCAAACGCGAAACGCGGCACCTTGGTGACCACGTAGTCGATCGACGGCTCGAACGAAGCCGGGGTCGCGCCGCCGGTGATCTCGTTCTTCAGCTCGTCCAGCGTGTAGCCCACGGCCAGCTTGGCCGCGACCTTGGCGATCGGGAAGCCGGTGGCCTTGGAGGCCAGCGCCGACGAACGCGACACGCGCGGGTTCATCTCGATGACGATCATGCGACCGTCCTTCGGGTTGATCGAGAACTGCACGTTGGAGCCGCCGGTGTCGACGCCGATCTCGCGCAGCACGGCCAGCGACGCGTTGCGCAGGATCTGGTATTCCTTGTCGGTCAGGGTCTGGGCCGGAGCGACGGTGATCGAGTCGCCGGTGTGGATGCCCATCGGGTCCAGGTTCTCGATCGAGCAGATGATGATGCAGTTGTCCTTCTTGTCGCGGACCACTTCCATCTCATACTCTTTCCAGCCCAGCAGCGATTCTTCGATCAGCAGCTCGCGCGTCGGCGACAGGTCCAGGCCGCGCTTGCAGATCTCTTCGAATTCTTCGCGGTTGTAGGCGATGCCGCCGCCGCTGCCGCCCAGCGTGAACGACGGGCGGATCACGATCGGGTAGCCGCCGGTGCCGGTTTCCTGGGCAATGCGCGACTGCACGGCCATGGCTTCGTCCATCGAGTGGGCGATGCCCGACTTGGCCGAACCCAGACCGATCTTGGTCATGGCGTCCTTGAACTTCTGGCGGTCCTCGGCCTTGTCGATGGCTTCCGGCGAGGCGCCGATCAGCTCGACCTTGTATTTCTCCAGCACGCCGTGACGGTGCAGGTCCAGCGCGCAGTTCAGCGCGGTCTGGCCGCCCATGGTCGGCAGGATCGCGTCCGGGCGTTCCTTCTCGATGATGCGCTCGACCACTTCCCAGGTGATCGGCTCGATGTAGGTCACATCGGCCGTGTTGGGGTCGGTCATGATGGTCGCCGGGTTCGAATTGACCAGGATGACCTTGAAGCCTTCCTCGCGCAGCGCCTTGCAGGCCTGGGCGCCGGAGTAGTCGAACTCGCACGCCTGGCCGATGATGATGGGGCCCGCGCCGATGATCAGGATGCTCTTGATGTCTGTGCGTTTTGGCATTGCACGCTCTCTTTATGGGCCGGCCCGCCTTGCCTGCGGACCGCGCCGGTAATCAGGGAATCCGTCAGGATTCAAAAATATCGTCTTGCTCAGTTCATCGTGGCCGTCGCCAGCTTGGCGCCGAAGCCGATGAACATCGCGCCCACCCCGCTCGACATGCCCGCCGACAGGCGCCGGCGGCGCCGGAATGCGTCGGCCAGCTTCGCGCCCACGAAGATGATCGTGGTCAGGTAGGCAAAGCTGCAGAACTGGGCGACCAGGCCCAGCACGGAGAACGACAGCACCGGGTAAGCGAAGGCCGGGTCGACAAACTGGATGAAGAACGAGATGAAGAACAGGATCGCCTTCGGGTTCAGCAGGCTGATCAGCAACGCCTTGCGGAACGGGTCGGACTGGTCGGCCTTGCTAACCGGCGCGGTGGCGGCGGCATCGCCGCGCGCGGCCCAGTTGCGCAGCGCGCCGCGCAGCATGCTGAAACCAATCCACGCCAGGTAGGCCGCGCCAACGTACTTCACCACGTAGAACAGCGCCGGGCTGGCCTTGAGCAGCGAGGCCACGCCCGCCGCCGACAGCACCATCAGCACGAAGTCGCCCAGGAACACCCCGCACGCGCCCTTGTAGCCGGCGCGCACGCCGCGCTGCGCCGCCACCGACAGCACATACATCGAGTTCGGCCCCGGCAGCAGCACGATAAAGATCGTGCCCAGCACATAGGTCCAGAAATCGGTGATGCCGAAAGCGGTATGCATGAAGGCGTTCATGGGATGTCCCTGAGGTCTGCGCTGTTCTTCTTGCCCGCTTACTTGCGCGCGTCCGTCATCAGCTTGATGAAGCGGTCGAACAGGTAAGCCACGTCGTTCGGACCGGGCGACGCCTCCGGGTGGCCCTGGAAGCAGAAAGCCGGCTTGTCGGTCAGCGCGAAACCCTGCAGCGAACCGTCGAACAGCGACTTGTGCGTCACGCGCACGTTCGACGGCAGCGTGTCCGCATCGACCGCGAAGCCGTGGTTCTGCGACGTGATCACCACGCGGCCATCGTCCAGGTCCTTGACCGGGTGGTTGGCGCCGTGGTGGCCGAACTTCATCTTCAGGGTCTTGGCGCCAACTGCCAGCGCCATGATCTGGTGGCCCAGGCAGATGCCGAAGGTCGGGATGCCGCGCTCGATGAACTCGCGCGTGGCGGCGATGGCGTAGTCGCACGGCTCGGGGTCGCCGGGGCCGTTGGACAGGAACACACCGTCCGGATTCAGCGCCAGCGCGTCGGCGGCGCTCGCCTGCGCGGGCAGCACCGTGACCTTGCAGCCGCGCTCGGCCAGCATGCGCAGGATGTTGTACTTGACGCCGTAGTCATAGGCGACCACGTGGAATTGCGGCTTGTCCTGCTTGCCGTAGCCTTCGCCCAGCTTCCATTCGGACTGGGTCCACTCGTACGGTTCCTTGACCGAGACCACCTTGGCCAGGTCCATGCCGGCCAGGCCGGGGAACGAGCGGGCCAGGTCGATGGCCTTCTGGACATTGTCTTCGCCGGCCAGGATGCAGCCGTTCTGGGCACCCTTTTCGCGCAGGATACGCGTCAGCTTGCGCGTATCGATGCCGGCGATGGCCACCACCTTTTCCTGCTTCAGGTAGTGGGCAAGGGTGTGCTCCTTGCGGAAGTTCGAGGCCAGGATCGGCAGATCCTTGATGATCAGGCCGGCGGCATGGACTTTCGTGGCTTCGACATCCTCAGGATTGACCCCGTAGTTACCGATATGCGGATACGTCAGCGTGACGATCTGCCGGGAGTAACTCGGGTCGGTGAGGATTTCCTGGTAACCGGTGATGGCGGTGTTGAACACCACTTCACCGATGGTATGGCCGGAAGCGCCAATGGAATAGCCACGAAAGACCGTGCCGTCTGCAAGCGCGAGAATGGCGGACGGAAAAGACGGTAACACGGGTAGGCTCCTGCTGGACTCACCCCGTGACCGACCAATCGACGCCTCGTGCCTCCCAGGCTGGATCCGTGACGGCGGCAGCGGCATTGCGCCGATGCGGTCGGATCCGGTTGCGACATGCTCCTTGCGTCACATTGAATGCGGACAGCAAAGGCGGCGCGGCTGGGGGCGGCGGAAGGTGGAAAGCGGTAGGCGCTAGGGTGAAGGGTTCTGAAAGCGAAACTTTCAAATTATATCCCGCGCAACCCAATTTCTCAAGTTTTCAAGGACTTGCACGCGGCAGGCGCCGGCTGCGCCACGCCGCCGGCCACCATCCAGCCCTGTGCCTGCTACGTTACGCCCGCGGCGGCACGACCGCCGTGACCTCGATTTCCACCTTGGCGCGCGGCTCCACCAGGTCCGCGACCTCGACCGCCGTCATCGCCGGAAAGTGGCGGCCGATGATGGCCCGGTAATGCTGGCCGATCGCCCCATAGGCGCCGACATATTCCGCCTTGTCCTTCACATACCAGGTCATGCGCACGATATGCTCGGGCAGCGCGTCGCCGGCCGCCAGCACGGCAACCACGTTGCGCAGCGCCTGCGCCACCTGCAGGCCGAAGTCGTCGGTCTCGAATTCACATTTGCCGGTCCAGCCGATCTGGCCGCTGACAAAGAGGAGGCGGCTGCCGACCTGCATTTCGGTCATGGTGCCGTTGGCGTAGCCACGCGGGGGCGCCCAGTCGGGCGGCTGCAGGATGTTCATGGTGCGTTTTCCTGTTGGTATCTGTATGAGTAGATGGAATTCGGGGATTCAGGCCGTCGCGACCAGGTAGGACGACATGGCCTGGCGCACGGCATCGGGCAACGGCTGCGGAGCAATCGAGCCGGTATCGACGCAGACCAGCCGCTGCGTCACTTCCATGCGGGTATCGTCATACGGGCCGGCGAAGCGGATCGCGAGGGTAAAGCTGGACTGGCCCAGCTTCAGCACGCGCAGCTCGCGCGTCAGCACCTCGCCCAGCCGGCTCGGAGCCAGGAAGCGGCACTCCAGCTCGGCGGTCGGCACGCCGGCGCGGCCCTCGCCATGCATGGCATCGAAGGGCCAGCCCAGCGCCTCGCTGAACCAGTCTTCGATCAGGTCGTTGAGCATCTCGAAATAGCGCGGGTAGAACACGATGCCCGCGGCGTCGCAGTGCTTGAAGCGCACCAGGACGGTGCTGCGGAACACGGGGCTCATGGCTTCCCCGCCTGGTTGACGCCGCCATTGCCGCCGCCATTGCCCTGCTCCGCCATCTGCCGCAGCCGGAAGCGCTGCAGCTTGCCGGTCTCGGTGCGCGGCAGCGCCGGCACGAACACAATGCGGCGCGGATACTTGTAGGGCGCGATCTGGCGCTTCACGTAGTCCTGCAGCGCGGTGCGGGTAGCGTCGTCCGCCGCCACGCCCTCGCGCAGCACCACATAGGCCATCACCACCTGGCCGCGCCCGTCGTCGGGCGCGCCGACCACACCGCATTCGGCCACTGCCTCGTGCTGCATCAGTGCGCTTTCCACCTCCGGCCCGGCGATGTTGTAGCCGGCTGAGATGATCATGTCGTCCGAACGCGCCTGGTAGAAGTAGTAGCCGTCCTCGTCGACGAAAAAGGTATCGCCCGGCAGGTTCCAGCCCGCCTTCACATAGTTGGACTGGCGTGGATCGTCCAGGTAGCGGCAGCCGGTCGGCCCCTGCACCGCGAGCTTGCCGACCTGCCCCGGCGGCAGGGGCTGCATGTTCTCGTCGACGATCTGCGCGACATAGCCCGGCACCACGCGCCCGATCGCGCCCGGCCTGACCTCTGCGCCGGCGCTGGAGATAAAGATATGCATCATCTCCGTGCCGCCGATGCCGTCGGTCATCTCGATGCCGGTGGCCGCCTTCCAGCTCTGGCGCGTGGCGTCCGGCAGGGCTTCGCCGGCCGACACGCTCTTCTTCAGGCTGGACAGGTCGTAGCGCCGCGCCAGCGCTGCCATCTGCCGGTAGAAGGTCGGGGCGGTAAAGACAATGGTGGCGCGGAAATCCTGGATCAGCCCGAGCAGCGTCTCTGGCGTCAGCTTCTCGGCCAGCACGGCGCTGGCGCCGATGCGCAGCGGGAAACACAGCATGCCGCCCAGCCCGAAGGTGAACGCGATCGGCGGCGTGCCGCAGAACACGTCGTCGGGCCGCGGGCGCAGCACGTGGCGCGGGAACAGGTCGCACATGGCCAGCACGTCGCGATGGAAGTGCATGGTGCCCTTGGGCTGGCCGGTGGTGCCGCTGGTAAAGGCGATCAGGCAGACGTCGTCGCTGGCGGTGTCGCAGGCCTCGAAGGCATCCGGCTTGCCCGCCATCGCCGCCTCCAGCGAACCCTCGCCTTCACCGTTGAAGTACAGCGTGCGCGCCAGGCTCGGGCAATGGAATTCGCCGCCGGCCTGCAGGTTGGCATCGAGTTCCTCGCGCAGCCGCGCATCGCACAGCGCGGCGCCGACCTGGGCCTTGTCGATGATCTGCTTCAGTTCCTTGGCGCGCAGCAGCGGCATGGTCGGCACCGCGACCAGGCCCGCCTTGAGCGTGGCCAGCCAGCTGGCGGCCATCATCAGGTTGTTGGGCCCGCGCAGCAGCACGCGATTGCCGGGCACCAGCTGCATGTCCTCGACCAGCACATGGGCGATGCGGTTCACCAGCGCCGCCAGCTGCGCATACGTGACCGTCTCGACCTGTCCGTCGCGGCGATGGCGGATGGCGATGCGCTCGCCGCGGCCTTCGCGCACATGGCGGTCTACCAGTTCCACCGCGGCATTCATCCGCTCCGGGTAGTCGGTATCGGCATTGAAGCGGAACACCGGCCACATATCGGGCGGCGGCAGGCGGTCGCGCGCGAAGGTATCGAGGTGGGCTGTGGTCGCCATGGCTTGTCTCCTGTCTGCTCTGTATCGGTACGGCAGTTCGTGGGTGGCACGCGGGCGCGTCAGGCTTTGCGCCCGGCCAGCGTCTCGCGCGCAATGATCAGCTTCTGCACTTCGGTGGCGCCTTCATAGATGCGCAGCGAGCGGATCTCGCGGTACAGGCTTTCCACCCGCGTGCCGACCTTGACGCCCAGGCCGCCGAACATCTGCACCGCACGGTCGATCACCTGCTGCGCATTCTCGGTCGCCACCATCTTGGCCATGGCCGCCTCGCGCGTGGTGCGCTGGCCCTTGACATCGCGCAGCCAGGCCGCGCGGTAGGTCAGCAGCGCCGCGGCGTCGATCGCGGTGGCCATGTCGCCGATGGCGGCCTGCGTCAGCTGCAGGTCGGCCAGCACGCCGCCGAACATCGGGCGCGCGCAGGCGCGCGCCAGTGCATCGTCCAGCGCGGCGCGGCCAAAGCCCAGCGCCGCCGCCGCGACCGAGGCACGGAAGATGTCGAGCGTCATCATCGCCACCTTGAAGCCCTGCCCCGCCTCGCCCAGCCGGTTGCCCACGGGCACGCGGCAGTCGTCGAAACGCAGCGTGGCGAGCGGGTGCGGCGCCATCACGTCGATGCGCTCGGCGATGGTCAGGCCCGGCGTATCGGCGTCCACCACAAAGGCGGAGATGCCGCGCGCGCCCGGCGCCTCGCCGGTGCGCACGAACACGCAGTAGAAGTCGGCAATGCCACCGTTGGAAATCCAGGTCTTGGCGCCATCGATCACATAGTGGCTGCCGTCGTCCGACAGCCGTGCGCTGCACTGCATGGCGGCCACATCGGAACCGGCCTCCGGCTCGGACAGCGCAAACGCGGCAATCGCCTCGCCGCGGGCCACGCGCGGCAGGTAATGCGCGCGCAGCGCATCGCTGCCGGCCAGCGAGATCGCGCCCGAGCCCAGCCCCTGCATGGCAAAGGCAAAATCGGCCAGGCCGTCATGGCGCGCCAGGGTCTCGCGCAGCAGGCACAGCGAGCGCGAATCCAGCGCCGGCAGCGCGCCGCCGTGCGCGGCCGGCACGCAGTAGCGCAGCCAGCCGGCATCGCCCAGCTGGCGCACCAGCGCGCGGCAGGCGGCGTCGGTATCGCTGTGGTCGACATGGAGGTGTTGCGCGCACCAGGCGTCCAGTTCGCGCTCCAGTGCGCGGTGCGCGTCGTCGAACAGCGGCAGGTCGAGATAGGTCTTGTCGGACATGGCGCTTCAGTCCCCTTCGAACACCGGCTTGGTCTTGGCGACGAAGGCCTCGTAGGCGCGGCGGAAGTCGCGCGTCTGCATGCAGATGGCCTGGGCTTCGGCCTCGGCCTCGATGGCCTCGTCCAGCCCCATGTTCCATTCCTGGTGCAGCAGCTTCTTGGTCACGCCGTGGGCAAAGGTCGGGCCGGCGGCCAGTTGCGCGGCCAGTGCCTGCGCCTGGGCCAGCACCGCTTCGGACGGATGCAGCGCATTGAAGAAGCCCCACTGCAGGCCCTCTTCCGCGCTCATCGAGCGGCCGGTGTAGAGCAGCTCGCTGGCACGCCCCTGCCCGATCACGCGCGGCAGCAGCGTGCACGCGCCCATGTCGGCGCCGGCCAGGCCGACGCGCGTGAACAGGAACGCGGTCTTGGCCTGCGCCGTGCCCAGGCGCATGTCGGAGGCCAGCGCCATCATCGCGCCGGCGCCGGCGCAGATGCCGTCGACCGCGCTCACCACCGGCTGCGGGCAGGCGCGCATGGCCTTGACCAGATCGCCGGTCATGCGCGTGAAGTCGAGCAGCTCAGGCATGGTCATGCGCGTGAGAGGCCCGATGATCTCGTGCACGTCGCCGCCCGAGCAGTAGTTGCCGCCCGCGCCCGTCACCACCACCGCCTTGATGTCGCTGGCATAGCACAGGCCGCGGAACAGATCGCGCAGCTCGGCGTAGGAATCGAAGGTCAGCGGGTTCTTGCGCTCCGGCCGGTTCAGTGTCACGGTGCCGACCTTGCCGTCGCCGGACACCGACCACAGGAAGTGCTCCGGCTGGTAGCCGGCAAAGCTGCGCTTGTGGTGGCGCATGTCGAGTGCGATCTCTGTCATGGGTTCTCTCTCAGGTCCTTGTGCTGTCGTTGTCAGCCGGCCATCACCTCGCCGCCGGCCACCGGGATTGCCTGGCCGGTGATCGCCGCGGCGGACGGCTGGCACAGCCAGGCCACGGCGTCGGCCACTTCCTCGGGCTGCACCAGGCGGCGCTGCGGATTGCGCGCGGCCAGTTCAGCGCGGGCCTCGGCTTCAGTGCGGCCGGTCTTGCCGACGATATTGGCCACCGCGTCGCGCACGATGTCGGTTTCGGTATAGCCCGGGCAGACCGCGTTGACGGTCACGCCCTTGGCCGCGGTTTCCAGCGCCAGCGCGCGCGTCAGGCCGATCACCCCATGCTTGGCCGCGCAATAGGCACTGACATAACCATAGCCGATCAGGCCGGCCGTGCTCGCCACATTGACGATACGGCCCCAGCCCGCGTCGAGCATCGCCGGCAGCGCCGCCTGCGTGCACAGGAAGGTGCCGGTCAGGTTCACGTCCAGCATGCGCTGCCACAGCGCGGCGTCGGTCTTCAGGAACGGAGCGCTGTGCGCCTGGCCGGCATTGTTGACCAGCATCGACACCGGGCCGGCCTGTTCCGCGGCGGCGGCGAAGGCGCGTGCCACGCTGTCGGCATCGGCAATATCGGCCGTGACAAAGGAGACTACGGCGCCTGCGGAAGCAAGCTCACGCAGCGCTTGCACGGTCGCCTGCAAGGCGCCGGCATCGCGGCCCAGCAGTGTCACGCTGGCGCCGTCGGCCAGCAGCCGGCGCGCGATGGCCGCGCCGATGCCGCGCCCGCCGCCGGTGACCAGCGCGTGGCGCCCTGACAGTGAACCCGTGCTGCGCGTCATCCCTGCTTCTCCTGCGCCGCGGCGCGTTCCAGGTTGGTTTCAAGTTGCCGCTTGCCGGCCTGGTACTGCTTGGGCCAGGCGATATCGCGATAGCCGATGCGCGCCGCTTCCTGCAGCGTCCAGGCCGGGTTGGCCAGATGCGGCCGCGCGATCGCGCACAGGTCGGCACGGCCCGCGGCGATGATCGAGTCGACGTGGTCGGCCTCGAAGATCGCGCCCACGGCAATGGTGGCGATGCCGGCTTCGTTGCGGATGCGGTCGGCAAACGGGGTCTGGTACATGCGGCCGTAGACCGGGGCCTGGTCCGGGCTGACCTGGCCCGACGAGCAGTCGATCATATCGGCGCCGGCGGCCTTGAAGGCGCGTGCGATCTCGATCGCGTCGTCGGGGGTGATGCCGCCTTCGACCCAGTCGTGCGCCGAGATGCGCACCGACATCGGCTTGTGTTCCGGCCACACCTCACGCACCGCGGCAAACACCTCCAGCGGGTAGCGCAGCCGCGCGGCCAGCGAACCGCCGTATTCATCTTCCCGCGTATTGGTCAGCGGCGAGATAAAGCTCGACAGCAGGTAGCCGTGCGCGCAGTGTAGCTCCAGCCAGTCGAAGCCGGCCTCGGCGGCGCGGCGCGCGCTGGCGACGAAGTCATCGCGCACACGGTCCATGTCTGCGCGCGTCATCTCGCGCGGGGTCTGCGACTCGCCCGGCAGGTAGGGCAGCGGCGAGGCCGAGATCACCGGCCAGTTGCCGTCCGGCAGCGGATGGTCCATTGCCTCCCAGCCGAGCTGGGTCGAACCCTTGCGGCCCGAGTGGCCGATCTGCATGGCGATGCGCGCATCGCTGTTGGCATGCACGAAGTCGACGATGCGGCGCCAGGCATCGCGCTGTGCGTCGTTCCACAAACCCGGGCATCCCGGCGTGATGCGCGCATCGGGCGACACGCAGGTCATCTCCGCCACCACCATGCCGGCGCCGCCCAGCGCGCGCGAACCCAGGTGGACCAGGTGGAAGTCGCCGGGCACGCCGTCGGTGCATGAGTACATCGCCATCGGCGACACCACCACGCGGTTCTTCAGCGTGACGCCGCGCATGCGGAACGGCGTGAACATCGGCGGCAGCGGCTGATGCTCGCGCAGTTGCAGGCTTTCCGGTTGCACGCCGGCCTGCCGCGCCAGCCAGTGCTCGAACTGCGCCACGTAGTCCGCATCGCGCACGCGCAGGTTCTCATGCGAGATGCGCTGCGAGCGGGTCAGCAGGGAATAGGCGAACTGCTCCGGCGGCAGGCTGCCCGCGTAGCGCTCGACGTTCTCGAACCATTCGGTCGAGTTGCGCGCCGCGTTCTGGATCTTCAGCACTTCCACGCCGCGCGTGGCTTCGTAGCGCGACAGTGCATCGGGCAGGCCGTCATGACCCCTGCCACGGATTTCCTCGGCCAGGTCAATCGCATCTTCCAGCGCCAGCTTGGTTCCCGAACCGATCGAGAAGTGCGCGGTGTGCGCGGCATCGCCCATCAGCACCACCGGCACGCGGCGGCCGTCGGGCAAGGTGTTCCAATGCACCCATTGGCGGCAGATCACGCGCGGGAAGCGGATCCAGATCGCCGAGCCGCGCAGGTGCGCCGCATTGGTGATCAGCTTGTTGCCGTCGAGGTAGCGCGCGAACAGGCGCTCGCAGTAGGCCACGCCCTCTTCCTGGCTCATCTGCTCGATGCCCGCGGCGCGCCAGACCGACTCCGGGGCCTCGACGATAAAGGTCGAGGTGGTGTCGTCAAAGCGGTAGGCGTGCGCCTGGAACCAGCCGTGCTCGGTCTTCTCGAAGGCAAAGGTGAAGGCGTCGAACAGCTTGTGCGTGCCCATCCAGACAAAGCGGCACTGGCGCGTGTCGATGTCAGGCTGGAAGGTGTCGGCGTAGCGGGTGCGGATGCGGCTGTTCAGGCCGTCCGAGGCGATCACCAGGTCGGCCTGGTATTGCATCGCCAGCGCCTGGTCGTCGGACACATCGATCTCGAACACCAGCTTCACGCCCAGCGCCTCGCAGCGTGCCTGCAGGATATTGAGCAGGCGCTTGCGGCCGATGCCGATAAAGCCATGGCCGCCGGAGCGGATGGTGCGCCCGCCGATATGGATGTCGATATCGTCCCAGTGGTTGAAGGCCGCGTTGATCTCGGCCGCGCTGACCGGGTCGGCTTGCTTCAGGTTGTCCATGGTGGCGTCAGAGAACACCACGCCCCAGCCGAAGGTGTCGTAGGGCCGGTTGCGCTCGACCACGATGACCTCGTTGGCCGGATCCTGCAGCTTCATCAGCAGCCCGAAGTACAGGCCTGCCGGGCCACCACCAATACAAAGCACTCGCATCTGTCGCCTCCTGCCGGCTGCGCCGGGCACCTTTGCCCAGGATCACACCGCCATCTAGATGATGTCTAAATATTTTATGCTTCAAATATTAGACTGCATCACGGCCGATGGCAAGGGCGGGATGCGGAGTGCCCCGCACGGCACCCGCATCCCACGCCCTCAACCCGCCATCTAGCCTTTCAGCGCTGCCTGCAACTGTTCCAGCGCACCCGGATCCTCGATCGTGGTCAGGTCGCCCGGATCGCGTCCTTCGGCCACCGCCTGCATGGCGCGCCGCAGCAACTTGCCGGAGCGCGTCTTGGGCAGCGCATTGACAAAGAATACGCGCGCCGGCCGCGCCACGGCACCCAGTTGCTGCTCCACTGTCTTCATCAGCTCGCCCTCCAATGCCAGCCGCGCTTCGGCCGTGGCCGTGCGCGCCGGATCGCGGGCGATGCAGAAGGCCATGGCCACCTGCCCCTTGAGCGCGTCCTGCACGCCCACCACCGCCACCTCGGCCACGGCGGCGTTGGACGACAGGCTTTCCTCGATCTCGCGGGTGCCCAGCCGGTGGCCGGCCACGTTGATCACGTCGTCGGTGCGGCCCAGGATAAAGACGTAGCCGTCGGCGTCGCGCACGCCCCAGTCGAAGGTCGAATAGCACAGCCGGTTCGGCACCGCCTGCCAGTAGGTGCGCACGAAGCGGTCGTCGTCGCCCCAGACCGTGCTCATGCATCCCGGCGGCAGCGGGCCGTCGATGGCGACCACGCCCTTCTGCCCCGGCGGGCATTCAGCGCCGGTGTTCTCATCGACGATCTTCAGGTCATAGCCATAGGCGGGCACGCCGGGCGAGCCCAGCTTGGGCGGCAGCGCCTCGATGCCGCGCTGGATCGCGAGGATCGGCCAGCCGGATTCGGTCTGCCAGTAGTTGTCGACCACGGGCTTGCCCAGGCCGTCCTGGATCCAGCGCGCGGTGGGCTCGTCCAGCGGCTCGCCGGCCAGGAACAGCAGGCGCAGGCTGGACAGGTCATAACGCGTCAGCCAGGCCGGGTCCTGCTTCTTCAGCACGCGGATCGCGGTCGGCGCGCTGAACATCAGGTTGACCTGGTATTGCTCCACCAGCCGCCACAGGATGCCACCGTCGGGGCGGATCGGCGTGCCTTCATACATCAGCGTGGCCATGCCGGCCAGCAGCGGGCCGTAGACGATATAGCTGTGCCCCACCACCCAGCCGATGTCCGACGCGGTGAACATGGTGTCGCCGGGCTTGCCGCAGAAGATGTATTCCATCGAGGTGGCCAGCGCCACCGCGTAGCCGCCGGTATCGCGCTGCACGCCCTTGGGCTTGCCGGTGGTGCCGGAGGTGTAGAGCACGTACGACGGCTCGCTCGATTCCAGCCACACGCACGGCACCTGCACGCCGGCCACGCGTTCGCGCCAGGCGGCGTAGTCCTCATCGCGGCCCTTGGTACGGGGCATTTGCGCCAGTTGCCGGTCCACCAGCAGCACCTTCCCGGGCTGGTGCGACGAGAGCCGGATGGCCTCGTCCAGCAGCGGCTTGTAGGGCACCACCTTGCCGGCGCGCGAGCCGGCGTCGGCGCTGACCACCACGCGCGGCCGGGCATCCTCGATGCGCGCGGCCAGGCTGACCGAGGCAAAGCCGCCGAACACCACCGAATGGATCGCGCCGATGCGCGCGCACGCCAGCATGGCAAAGGCGGCTTCCGGGATCATCGGCATGTAGATCAGCACGCGGTCGCCCTTCTGCACGCCCAGGCCCAGCAGGATCGCGGCCATGCGGCTGACTTCGTCGTGCAGCTCGGCGTAGGTAAAGGTGCGGGCCTGGTCGGTCTCGCTCGAGACCCAGTGCAGCGCCGGCTGGCTGGCGCGGGCCGCCAGGTGGCGGTCGACCGCGTTGTGGCACAGGTTGGTGCGCCCGCCGGCGAACCAGCGCGTAAAGGGCGCGCGGCTGTTGTCGAGCACCTGGCCGAACGGGGTTTCCCAGTCGATGCGCGCCGCCTGTTCGGCCCAGAACCCCTCGGGGTCGGCCAGCGAACGGGCATGCACGGCATGGCTTGCCGTCATGTCTGTCTCCTCCGCGTCTGCGGTCATTGTGATGATGACCGTAGTTTGCCACCGGCGCGGGTGCGCGTGGACACAGATTCGGAGAGGGGAGCGCGGGCCCCGGGGGCCGGCACATGAAAAAAGGGGCGTGCCGACGGCATCGCCCCTTCTTGCGCCATGCGCCGGACCAGCCGGCGCCCGCATTCGTCAGCGGGCCTTGGCCCCCTTGGCGCCGGCCTTGGCCGACGCCTTGACGGTCGGCCCCGGCTTGGACTCGCGCACCACGCGCGCCGGCGCCGCCTTGACTGCCGTTCGCCGCGAGGCCGCCTCGACGGTGACGCGCTTGCGCGGCTCCGCCTTGCCCGCCTTGCCCTTGGCCGAGACCCGCACGATGCCGCCCTTGCTGCTTCGCTCGGAACGCTCCGCACGGTCGGCGCGCTCGGCACGGTCAGCCTGTTCGGCACGTGCCGCCCGAACCGCGCCGGCGCCGCGCACCGGCACCATCAGCACCAGGCTCTGCCCGGCGACCAGCTTGGTGCCGGAGAGCTTGTTCCACGACTGCACCTGCCCCGCCGAGACGCCATAGCGCCGCGCCACCGAGGCCACGGTGTCGCGCCGGCCGGCTCGCACCACCACGCGGCGCGCATCCGGCAAATCAGGCTCCATCGCCAGCATGGCGCTGTCGGCCAGGGTCGCGCTGATATCCTGGTCGTGGCGGCCCGAGCGCGGGATCATCACGGTCGAGCCGGCCTTCAGGCGCATGCCCTTCGGGATGCTGTTGATCTCGCGCAGCGTATCGGCGTCGACGTTCAGCCGTGCCGCCAGCGCTTCGATACGCTCACGGCTGTCCACCGTCACCGCCGACCAGCTCGACAACCCGCCGCGGTAGGTGTTCAGGTTGTACTGGAAGCGCTCGGCGTTATCGAACGGCAGCAGGATCTGCGGGTTGGACGCGCCCAGGATCACGGGCCGGTTGAACGACGGGTTGAGCGCCTTGAATTCCTCTACCGACATGTCCGCCAGCTTGGCCGCCAGGTTCACGTCGATATCGCGCGAGGTGGTCACCGTGACAAAGTACGGGTGGTCCGGGATCTCGGGCAGCTTGACGCCATACGCGGCCGGGTTGGCGATGATGTTCTTGACCGCCTGCAGCTTCGGCACGTAGTAGCGCGTCTCGTTGGGCATGGGCAGGCTGGCGTAGTCGGTCGGCAGCCCTCGCGCCTGGTTGCGTGCGATCGCGCGCGACACCGCGCCCTCGCCCCAGTTGTACGCCGCCAGCGCCAGGTGCCAGTCGCCGAACATGTCGTAGAGCCGCGCCAGGTAGTCCAGCGCGGCGTCGGTCGAGGCCAGCACGTCGCGGCGCTCGTCGCGGAACATGTTCTGCTTCAGGTTGTACGACTTGCCGGTGCTCGGGATGAACTGCCACATGCCGGCCGCCTTGGCGGTGGACTGGGCCTGCGGGTTGAACGCGCTCTCGACGAACGGCAGCAGCGCCAGCTCGGTCGGCATCTTGCGCCGTTCCAGCTCTTCTACGATGTGGTACAGGTAACGGCTTGAGCGCCCGACCATCCGTTCCATGTATTCCGGCCGCTGCGCATACCACTGGGTGCGGTCATCGACCAGCGTGCCCTCCAGGTCCTGCATGGCAAAGCCGCGCCGGATGCGGTCCCAGATGTCGTTGGACGGGCCGCGCAGCCAGTCCAGGCCACCCTGGTCGACATTGATCGTGGATGCGGAAGAAAGCGCCGATTTGTCGCTGAGCGAGTTGAGCGGGTCCTGGCGCTTGGCGGTCTGGGCGGTCGCGGCGCCGTTGGCGCCATCAGGCGGCGTGGGGGTGCTGGCGCACGCTGCAAGCAGCGCGGCGCACGCGACCACCGCCAGTAATCGACCAATTTTCATTAAGTTCTCGAATCGTGACGCCAAAAGGATGCGTGATGCTAAAAAAAACCGCGTATCGCGTCAATCAGATTTTCCATATAGCCAATATCCGCCGGGCAGCCGGAAAGCCTTGCGGCGCAAGGCGCGCAGGCCAGGCAGGGCTCAGCGGAAATTGTCCTTCCAGCCGCGCAGCGCACCGAAGGCCTGCGCATCGCCCGTGGCGGCCCCGCCCTGCGCCGCCACCGCCGCGCGCACCGCGGGCTCGCGCGAGCGCAGGAAGGGATTGACCTCGCGCTCATGGGCGATGGTGGTCGGCAGCGTCGGCTGGTCCGCCGCGCGCAGCGCGTCGACCCGCTGCGCCCACGCCGCCAGCGCGGCATTGGCCGGTTCCACCGCCCGTGCAAAGCGCACATTGCTGCGCGTATATTCGTGCGCGCAATAGACGCGGGTATCGCCCGGCAGTGCCGCCAGCTTGTCGAGCGAGTCCAGCATCTGTGCCGGCGTGCCTTCGAACAGGCGCCCGCAGCCACTGGCAAACAGGGTATCGCCACAGAAGACCGCCGGGCCGGCTTCGCCCAGGTCGCCCACATAGGCGATATGGCCGGCGGTGTGCCCGGGCACGTCCAGCACGTGCAGCGTCAGGGCCGGCGTCTCCAGCGTCACGACATCGCCTTCGCGCAGGGCCCGGGTGCGCCCGCCAATGCGTTCGCCGGCCGGCCCCAGCACCGGCATCGGCGCGCCCGACGGGGTGCGCGGGTGCGCCGCCAGCAACTCGGCCACCCCGCCCTGGTGATCGCCGTGGTGATGGGTGATTACAATAGCGCCCAGAGCCAGACCGCTTTGCGCCAGGAAGCGCTCCACCGGCGCGGCCTCGCCGGGATCGACCACGGCGGCGCTATGCCCGTCGTGGATGGCCCAGATATAGTTATCCTGGAACGCCGGGATCGGCTCAACCTTCAACATGCGCATGCTCCTATGTCCAATCGTCCCAATCATCCGATTGTAAGCTGGGAAGACTGGCTGGCCTCGCCGCCCGGTGAGTACATGCTGCGCTGGGAAGCGCAGCAGTACGACCGGATCGTGACCGACATCTTCGGCTACCACGCCGTCCAGTTGGGCCTGCCCTTTATCGACACCCTGCGCGAGAACCGGATGCCGTTCTCGGCGCTGGCGCTGGACCCTTCCAGCGGACCGCACGGGCCGCGCGCCGCACATCCCGATGCGCGCCAGCTGCTGTGCCGCTTCGACGAGCTGCCGTTCGACACCCAGAGCATCGACCTGGTCACCCTGCCCCACATCCTGGAATTCGCCGAAGACCCGCACGAAGTGCTGCGCGAGGTCTCGCGGGTGCTGATGCCCGAGGGGCGCGTGGTGGTCACCTGCTTCAACCCGATGAGCCTGTGGGGCGCGCGCCAGGGCATGAACCGGCTCGGCGCCACGCCCTTCCTGCCGACGGACGCGCAGCAGATCGGCTTCGTGCGCATCAAGGACTGGCTCAAGCTGCTGGGCTTCGATATCATCCGCGGCCGCTTTGGCTGCTACTGCCCGCCCTACCGCACCGACCGCTGGCTGCAGCGCGCCGCCTTCATGGAAAAGGCCGGCGACCGCTGGTGGCCGATCTTCGGCGCGGTCTATATGATCTCGGCGATCAAGCGCGTGCGCAATATCCGCCTGGTCGGCCCGGCCTGGAAGAGCAAGCCGGCGCTGGCTCCGGTGTCATCGCCCGTGGCCACGCCTACCGGCACCCACGGCAAGACCCCCGGCGAAGAGCGCTGACGCCGGCGCGCGCCCGCGCTCTCACCCAATTCGCCCTCAAAGCGCCACCTGCCCGGCGGGTGGCCACCTTGGAATCACATGCAAGAAGTCACGATCTACTCCGACGGCGCCTGCAAGGGCAATCCCGGCCGCGGCGGCTGGGGCGCGGTGCTCGTCGCCGGCACCAGCGAGAAAGAAATGTTCGGCGGCGAGCCCAACACTACCAACAACCGCATGGAAATGACCGCCGTGATCGAAGCGCTGCGCGCGCTCAAGCGGCCCTGCGTCGTGCGCGTCTATACCGACTCGCAGTATGTCCAGAAGGGCATCAGCGAATGGCTGCCCGGCTGGAAGGCCCGCGGCTGGAAGACCGCCGACAAGAAGCCCGTCAAGAATGCCGACCTGTGGCAGGAACTGGACACCCTGGCGCAGCCGCACCAGATCTCCTGGCACTGGGTGCGCGGCCACAACGGCCACCCCGGCAATGAGCGCGCCGACGCACTGGCCAACCGCGGCGTCGAATCGATCGGCCGCTGATCCCTCTCGCTAACAAGAAACCGCGGAGCGCCCGCGCCGCTCCGCTAGAATGCCCGCCATGCGACAAATCGTTCTCGACACCGAAACCACCGGCCTGAGTGCCGCCACCGGCGACCGCCTGATCGAAATCGGCTGCGTCGAGCTGATGAACCGCCGCCTGACGGGGCGCCACCTGCACTTCTACGTCAACCCGGAACGCGATATCGACGAGGGCGCGATCGCCGTGCACGGCATCACGGTCGAGTTCCTGGCCGACAAGCCCCGCTTTGCCGAAGTCGTCAACGACATCCGCGAGTTCATCCAGGATGCCGAGCTGATCATCCACAACGCGCCGTTCGACCTGGGCTTCCTCGACATGGAATTCCAGCTGCTGGGCCTGCCGCCGTTCCGCCAGCATGCCGGCAATGTGATCGACACCCTGCGCGAAGCCCGCCAGATGTTCCCCGGCAAGCGCAACTCGCTCGACGCCCTGTGCGACCGCCTGGGCATCAGCAACGCCCACCGCACGCTGCACGGCGCCCTGCTGGATGCCGAGCTGCTGGCCGAGGTCTACCTGGCCATGACGCGCGGCCAGGATTCGCTGGTGATCGACATGCACGACAGCAGCGCAGGCAACGGCGGCGCGGTTGCCGTGGCCGACCTGTCGCGCCTGGCCCTGCCCGTGCTGCGCGCCACGGACGAAGAGCAGCAGGCCCACCTTGCCCTGCTCAAGGGCCTGGACAAGGCCAGCGGCGGCAAGACAGTGTGGCAGGAGGCCCCCGCGGCAGAGTCCGGAAGCCTCGCCGCCTGACAAAAATCAAAAAAGGGCTTTACAAGATACAAGAACCTCTGCATAATCTCACTTCTCCGCTGCACGACGGCAACGACGACGCAGTAAGGGGTGGTTAGCTCAGCGGTAGAGCACTGCCTTCACACGGCAGGGGTCACAGGTTCAATCCCTGTACCACCCACCAGACAAATGGCCAGCAACTGCCTAAGTTGCCAGGAAACCCAGACAGCGCAAGCTCTCTGGGTTTTTTGTTGCCCGGCGTTTGCCCACGTTTTCTACCCTCCCCGGAAAACCGTGGTTCATCACGCCAATCAAGGAAAGCTGGCCTGGCATATTTGCGCCTGGCACGCATACTTGTCCACAGGACGACGGGCCAGGCAGGCACAGTCGCCCTCGCTCCCACGGGCACAGCCCCTATCGCCCATCCGATCATCGACGCAGCTTTCGGGAGTCCGCCATGCCCGATTCACCCAGGACGACGATCCATGCCGGCGCGACCGTGCCGCCGGAGGATGCCCAGACACGGGAGCCGGTGCTGGACGTAGTGGATCGCGTCTCCGAGATGTGCTTCGGCCTGTTCATGGCGCTCACTTTTGTCGGCGCGGTGTCGAGCGGCACGGGCGGCCCGGATGCCAGCCGCACCATGATGCATGCCGCGCTGGGCTGCAACCTGGCCTGGGGCATGGTGGACGCGGTCATGTTCCTGATCCGTACGCTGGCGAGCCGCGGCCAGCGGATCTCCCTGGCACTTGCCGTCAGGAATGCTAGCGACCAGGCCACGGCGATCGGCCTGATTCGCGATGCGCTGCCTCGCGCAACGAAGTCGCTGGTCACCGACAAGGAACTGGAAGCCATGCGGGCACGGCTTGCCGCCGCCCCGGCACTGCCGCCCCGCCCCCGCCTGAACATGGCCGACCTGCTCGGTGCCGTGCGCATCTTCTTTATCGTTGTACTGGCCACGTTTCCGGTCGCACTGCCGTTCGTACTGCTGGACAATGTCAAACTGGCGCTACTGATCTCGCGCGGGCTGACCCTGGCCATGCTGTTCGCCGCCGGGTGGGCGCTGGGCCACTATGCCGGCTTTGGCGGCTGGGTCACTGGCGCAGCCATGACTGCGCTGGGCGTGGTCATGACCATCGCCATCATCGCGCTGGGCGGCTGAGATGCGAGGCGCGATCCTACTGCTTGCCGCCGCCCTTGGCGCGGGCACGGTCCAGGCACAGGAGCCGCCCCAGCCCGCGCCGGATGCCGCCGGGCAGGCGGCCGGCTCGCCCTGGACCTTCTCGGCAACAGGCTACTGGAACATGCCGCGCCAGAGCGGCGACTACCTCTCCGGCATCTTCATCGCCGAAAGGAAGCAGCTTCACCTCGAGGCAAGAAGCAACTACGAAGCAGTCCACTCGCAGTCAGCCTTCATCGGCTGGACCTTCTCGGGCGGCGAAACCATCCAGTTCAAGGCGACCCCCATCGCTGGCTTCGTGGGAGGCTCCACCCACGGCCTGATCGGCGGGATCGAGGCCAGCGTCGCAGTGAGCAAGTTCGACTACTACATCGAAGCCGAATACCTGGACGCGCGCGGCGAAGAGCCGGGCTATCTCTACGCCTGGAGCGAACTTGGCTTCCGCCCGGTCGAATGGCTGAGGCTGGGCCTGGTCGCGCAACGTACCCGGATCTACGCGGAAGACCGCGAACTCCAGCGAGGCGGCTTTTTCCAGGTTACGGTGCGCAGGTTCACGGCGGGCTTCTACTGGTTCAACCCGGGCTCGACGGACCAGGTCGCGATCCTTTCGCTGGGCGTGAGCTTCTAGGCCGTAGCCACGTCGCGACGCAACCTTTCCGTTGCCGGCGATAAGGCTTATCTCATATCCACCCACTCATTCGCCGGCTACCTTGACCGCTCCGACCTTTACCGGAGCACGACTTGCCATCCGCCTGCCTCCCCACCGCGACCGAAACAGAACCCGCCCTACCCTGGACCGGCCGCAACCCGGTCAGTGCCGGCTGGTTCGAGATGCGCCCGGCGCGCGTGCCGCGTGATGCGCGGCCGGTCTATGACGAAGACATGGATTGCATCATCGGCTATCACCGCAGCTTTGCCTCGGTGGCTTCCACCTATGACCTGACGGGCGCGGTCGTGGCGCTCGATGCATACGTGGATGAAGCTGGCGCGGGGCGCGCACCGCTGCTGGTTGCCGGCACGCTGTGGCAGCCGCGCGTGCGCGGCATGACGCGCAGCGGCGCCGAGGGCGAAGGGCTGGCGGCGCCCGCGGCGACGCTGGCGCGGCTGCGCGGGCGCTTCATCGCACTGGCCCGGCAGCCACTGCATTTCACGCTGGCCGCGCTGGCAGACATGCAGGAGCCGGAGCGGTTCGTCCCGCTGCATATCCTGCGGCTGGCGATGCGCTGCGGCACGCGCCTCGCTGCGGCAGCGGACATGACACGCTTTGTCGCGCCAATCACGCGGCGGGGCGTGCCGACCGCACTGGAATTGACGCTGCGCCCGCGCGACCATACCGTGCTGCGCGTGCGCACCTGGACCGTCGCTGGTTAGCCGTGCCAGGCCCCTGCGTCCGCGACGACCGTGGCGAAGCGGTCGTTCAACGCGGCCAGCGTGCTGCGGTGGAGATCGGCCGCAGGCACGGCGGGGCCGCCCAGCGGGTCAGGCAGGTCGCGCGTGGCGCAGGCCGCGGCCACCACGGTGCTGCGATAGCCGTGGTCGAGCGCGGAGCGCACCGTGGCGCTTACGCACATATGCGTCTGGAAGCCGGCCACGATCAGCTCCTTGCGGCCGAGCCTGGCCAGCTCGTCGGCCAGGGTGGTGCCGGCGAAGCTGTTGGGCAAGCCCTTGGTGACGGTAATCTCACCGGCCTGCGGCCCCACCCCTCCAATGAAGGCGGCATACGGCCCGGTCGGATCGAACGCCATGCTTCCCGGACGGCCGTGGTGCGCGACATGGATCACCGGCGTGCCGTGGCTGCGCGCCAGCGCCAGCAGCTGCGCGCAGGCAGTCACGGCCGCGGGCATGCCGACCAGCGGCAGGCGGCCGTCGACATATTCGCGTTGATGGTCTATCAGGATCAGGACGGCGGCATCCCAGGCGGAAGGGGTGCGGCTGGCGCCGGCCAGGTCGAGCAGCGTAGTCGGTAAGGTCATTGGCGTTTGGACTGGAAGGAATCGGGAACGGCAATCAGGAACCGCGAGACGGGCCCGCCACATCGCGGGCCATCCCGCATGCTAATGCCAAGCCGGAATCCATGCATGAGTGCGCGTGGCGATCTCGCCACCGGCCGCGCCCTTCGCTGTAGCGCGGCAGGCACGCTGCGCTTGCACGATGGGCGCGCGGTTGCAAACAGTTGCGAATTTCATCTTGACATCTGCTAATCTTGGTTTCACGTCCCGGACAGAATCTCGGTCGGCAACACAATGCGCCGGGGACGGGATACGGGTCAGTGCGCACAAGAAACAAGTCAATCATGCAGCACTCTTTGAAGTACCGGATGGCGTTCGCCACGGCGGGTGTGGTGACGCTGATCATCGTGCTGCGCGCGCTCTACGCGCAGTGCTACGCATACGACGGCCTGAAGACTTTGCAGCAGACGCAGCAGGACACGCTGGTCAAGATGGTGGCCGAGCAACTCGATGAAAAGCTGCAGGGCCGGGCCGCCGTCCTGCGGCGCGTGGCACGCCAGCTCTCCCCCATGCTTTCGGCAAAGCCGGCCGAGCTGCGCCGGGCCGCGGAGGGCCTGGTGGAAGTGCCCGAGACCTTCAACGCCGTCTTCCTGGCCGCGCCCGACGGGCACCTGGTGTTCAGCACCGCCGTGCCGGACGGAGTGCGCCTGCGCGTCGACGACCGCGACTATTTCCGCGATATCCAGCAAGGCCAGCCATTTGCGGTGTCGGACCTGGTCCAGGGCAAGCAGACCAATGCCCCCGGCGTGGTGCTGGCAGTGCCGCTGCACGGTCCGGGCGGCGAGCTGCGCGGCGTGGTCGGGGGCGTCCTGAACCTCGCGGACAGCAACTTCCTGCGCGAGCTTGCGCACAGCCGCGTGGGCACGACCGGCAGCTTCTGCCTGGTTTCCGCCGGCACCAATCCCCGCTATGCAATGCACCCGGACGTTGCCCGCGTGCTGAGTCCCGCACGCGCGATCGGCGAAGCCTGCGGCGCCGATCATGCCCCCGCCTTCCTGGAAGTCCTGACGCCGACGCAGCCGATCGTGGCGCGCCATCTGCTGGCATCCAACGGCTGGGAGTTGGTGGCGGTCCTGCCCGCAGCCGAAGCCTACGCGCCGCTGCTCGCGGTGCGTCAACGGACCCTGGTCATCGGCGCCATCACCATGCTGCTTGCCGCCGCGATGATGTGGCTGGTCATGCGCCGGCTGCTTGAACCGCTGCAGCGGCTGCACCGCGCCGTGCGCCAGATCGGCACCAACCCGGCCGCGGTGGCAGACCTGCCCGCCGGCCGTGCCGACGAGATTGGCGAACTGGCCGTGACCTTCGCCGAAGTGGTGGCGCAGCTGTCCGAGCGCGAAGCCGCGCTGAAAACGGCCAAGGACCGCGCCGCCGAAAGCGAGAAGCGCATCGAGGCGATCGCCAACCATGTGCCGGACTTTGTCTCGTTCATCGACATGCAGCAGCGCTATGTCTTCGTCAACCAGGCCTATGCGCAGCGCTACGGCGTGCCGGCGCAGCAGATCGTGGGACTGTCGCTGCGCGAACTGTGGGGCATGCAGGAATACCTGGCTTGCCAGCAGTACCTGGAACAAGCCCGGGCCGGGCGCTCAGTGACCTTTACGCGGGAAAGCGCCGACGGCACCGAGTGCATCGAGATCACCTGCCAGCCGGCCTGGAACGATGCCCAGGACACCGTCCTCGGCCTGCACATGTTCGGACGCAACGTCACCCATGAGCGCGAAAAACTGCGCAGCCTGGAAGCGCAAACCATCTCCGACTACCTCACCGGCCTGCTCAACCGCAAGGGTTTCGACCGGCGCCTGGCCGAATGCATGGCCCGCGCCAGCGCCGACGGCCGCTCGCTGGCGCTGCTGCTGGTGGACCTGGACGACTTCAAGGGCGTCAACGACAGCCTTGGCCACCCGGTGGGCGACCAGTTGCTGGTCGCCTTTGCACAGCGGCTGCGCGCCTGCGTGCGCAAGGGCGACGCGGTCGCGCGCATCGGCGGCGATGAGTTTGCGGTGATCCTGGACGGCGTTGCCGACCGCCAGGCCATGGCATCCATCGCCAATACCATCGTGCAGGCCGCGCGCATGCCCTTCGTGATCGATGGCCACACGCTGGCGGCCTCGGCCAGCGTCGGCTCGGCCATCCATGACGCGCGCCATGCCATGACCGCGAGCGAGCTGTTCATGCACGCCGACATAGCGCTGTATGAGGCCAAGCGGCATGGGAAGGCGCGTTATGCGGTGCAGTCAGTGGCGAACGAGCCCCACTCGGAAACATCGGACTTGGCCACGTAGAGAGCGAGCGCCGAAGTCAGGGCCGGATGACCTGTTGAGTGCCCCCCTCTCCCGCATGTATAGACCGGGGACATAGGTAACACCTGTTCGGGGACATGGGTAACACAACTAGACTGGCTGGCAGTGTCTTTTG